>NZ_JBQHTS010000006.1:0-114753 GCF_052065595.1 Collinsella sp. HCP28S3_E12 | reverse complement strand
CGAGTAGTCGAGGCTGTCGTGGATGTACGGGGAGCACTCACCTCGCACGTAGTAGGAGTACCACGCGGGGAGCGCGTTGCCGAGGGTTTGCTCGAGATCGGGGTGAGAGGAACGGTAGGCCAGCACGCTAAACGACTCGGCGCCGCGCCTACCCTCGGACATGCCGTGGCACACGAAGTGCTCGAATGCGCGTTCGGGTTCAGTGCCGTATACGGCTGCGACGTCGGGGTACCTGTACAGGTAATAGGATGCGTCGAAAACGTCAGAGTAGTCGAGACCGTCGAGGACGGGCATGAAGGTTGAGGGCGTGCTGGGTTGTTCGTGGTATTTTATCTTCAAGTTAAACCTCGTCGACCATTTGTGATTAGAGATTGTCGTGACGTTTGACGTTGCCTTGAGTGTAACTGTTTCGCCGTTTGCACCCCATCTCCTCTGATTCATTGCGTATGCCACGAGGGAATTCTGAATCCCCGAGTTGCTTGGCGGGAAAGACTGGTTATCAGCATCGATGGAAAAGCTTTCTTCCCTGGCATCCAGGTGCTGCTGGATGCGGTCGACATACTTTTCGGCCCATTCATCGGCCTTGCCGTTTCGCACAAAAAAATTGTTGGACAGGTCAGTTGAGCGGTAGGCGTAGCCGTCCTTCTGGTAGTTAGCCGTGTGGTCGGAGTGGGCGATTGCCATGAGCTCTTCGGTCAGGCCAAAGTACAGATGGCGCTGATCCAGGTCTCCGTACCAGTTGTCGCTTGTGTCGTCCCAGGTTAGGTCCATCTGGCACCATTTGCCGTCGATCTTTGCGGCGTTCCAGGTGTGGCCGTTGCCGGTGATGCGGCCGTTGGCGATGCCCGCGGCGTCAAGGAGCTTGGAGTAGATGCGCTGGTAGCTCTCGCAGGTGCCCTGGTGGCGCGTGAGTCCGCTTTCGGCCGAGCACCAGTTGAGGCTGTGGTCGTACTCCAGCTGGTCGAGCGTCCAGCCGTGGAGCCACAGCGCCATGTCGTATTCCGAGCCGCTTGTCTCTTGCCTGCACTGGGTCACAGCGTCGTTGATGATCTGCGTGACGCTTGGGCGGGCGGCGTCGTTTACGGTCACCTCCGCCGTGGTGCGCAGGTAGTAGATCCCCTTGTCGTTTTGGGGATCGTTTCTGTCGTTGTCCATAAAGTAGAAGTAGATGCGGTACGTGCCCGATGCCGTGAAGTCAAAGGTAAAGTCGTGGTCCGCGGTGCCCAGGCTGTAGTAGCTGGCCCATGCCTGGCGCGACGGGTCGCAGACGCTTTCCTGGCTGCCGCCGTCCCAATAGGTGGGCACGTCCATGCGCGCTTTGGCCTGGGACGAGCCGTTGGTTTGGGTTACGTGGAGGGTCGTCGCGGTGCCCGCGGGAGCGTCGTTCCACGAGACGGTAAAGGTTACGCCGTTTTGGGTTGCCGTGGCGGAGTGGGCGTAGCCGGTTTGTGACGTGGTGGAGATTGCGGCGGGTGTAGGGTTGGTTTGGGCGCGGAGGGATGGGGTGGGGGTGCCGGTTGCGGCAGTGGTGCCGGCATTGGTGGCGTCGGCGCTTTCCGTGTTGGCTGCGCTATTGCCGAAGGATGTTGCGGTGCTGTCCTCTACGGTATTTGCTGTCGCTTTTGTGTTGGTGCCGTCTTCGGCCTTGCCTGTGTCGCTGTTCGTGGCGTCGGGCTGCGCCTGCTGCTCGGCTGTTGCCTGAGGCTGTACGGCTTCTGCGATGGCTGCCATAGCATCGTCGCGCTGACCATGGATGCGCACGCGATCGCGCAGAGCAGGTAGTAAAGGGGTCGTTTCATAGCGGAGCCTCTCGGTGAGCAGCCAATAGGGTCCGAAGGCAGCTCCAGGCCAGCACTCCGCACATATTTTGTTGCGGTTTATTTTACGGGAACACCAGTCAACATCAGAGAAATTTCTGGGGAATGTTGGGGAGGGGATGTTTCTTGCGAAGGATACTCTCCGACTTTATTTGTAGTGACCGCTGAATGCTGCTGTGGATGCCGTCATTATTGCCAGAACGCATGCTGTGGTCAATCTTTAAGCGCATGTCTGCTTTTCCTGCTGATATTGTTCTTGTCCTATTTAGCTGCTATATTAGTTTTACCGTAGGGGTAAAACTTTGGTAGGAGGTGATTATGCAGGTCAACTATAAGAACCGTCAAATCGAAAAGATCTGCACAAACGCTTCTGTTGCTGCCAAAAAATACGATAACCGTACTGTGGGGCTTATCCAACAACGTGTAGATGAGATTCATGCCGCTGATTCCGTTGAGATGCTCGTCCAGTTTGGGATCGGGCGATGTCATCCACTTGTTGGTGACCGTAAAGGGCAATTTGCAATGGACTTGGTACATCCTCTGCGATTGGTATTTGAAGTCATTAGGGATGAGATTCAGATAGCGGAAATTCAAGAAATCGTTGACTACCACTAACATGAGATTTGAAATAGGAGAATACTTAAGAGGTGAGAGGTCATGGCAAGGAGCAAGACTTATATCGCAACGCCACCAGGGGCTACTATAAAGGAGCAGCTTGAGTATCGCGGTATGAGCCAGCGCGAGTTTGCTAGGCGCATGGATTACTCTGAGAAGTTCATTAGCCAGCTTATAAATGGACAAGTTGAGCTTACTCCAAATACTGCACATAGGCTCGAGATGGTGCTGGGCGTTCCCTCGGCATTTTGGATGAATCTTGAGGCGCGTTATCGTGAGAAGTTGCTGCGGGTCGAGGACGAAAATTCTATCGAAGAGGATAAGCAGATGGCCAGGAAGTTTCCTTATGCACAAATGGCCAAACTGGGATGGGTCGAGCCGACGCGCTCCGTGGCTGTTAAAGTGGTCGAGCTTAGAAAATTCTTTGAGGTTGTTAGGCTTACGCTGCTGAATGAAGACCGACTTGCTCCGGGAATCGCTTATCGTCGCCAGAAGGAAACCGCTGAATCCGAATATGCACTTTTGGCTTGGGCCCAGAAGGCCAAGATCGATGCGCGAGGGATAACGACCGGTAAGATCAATGTTGGTAAGCTTGAGGAGTATATTCCCAAGCTCAGAGAGCTTACGTCTATGGATCCTGCAGATTTTCAGCCAGCCCTTGTGTCTATGTTGGCTGAATGTGGGATTGCAACGGTCTTTTTGCCCCATCTTGAGCGCACGTTTCTCAATGGTGCGACGTTCTATGACGGATCAAAGATTGTGCTCGCGCTTACGCTGCGAGGGGCCGATGCCGACAAATTCTGGTTTAGTCTTTTCCATGAATTGGCGCATGTTATTAAAGGGCACATTGGACGAACTGCTGGGACTACCGAAGAGGAGGAACGCACGGCGGATGCTTTCGCGCGCGATACTTTGATTCCGCCAGAGGTATATGTTCAGCTCGTTGCTGGAAGCAAGACGTGTAGTTCCGTTGCGTCTTTTGCCGATGAGATAGGAATTGCCCCGGGAATTGTAGTGGGTCGTTTGCAAAAAGATGGGTATCTGCCTTATAGCCAGTTGAATAGCCTCAAGGTTAGGTATCAGTTTGCAGAATAGAGGGCGCATCTCCGAGAATCCCGGGTTTTCTATCGAGGTTTACCGTGAATGCGGGTGAAGAGCCGATGGCACGCAGTCGTGGTCGCTGGAAGTTACGGTAAGTTGTTTTAAGTGATGCAGTCGCCGCGGACTCTACGTGAGGCGGAGACAAAGAAGGGCCGTTGTTCGGTTTTCGACAACGGCCCTTTGACGTTTCCGCGACAACTGGATGTTGTCGCGGATGCCGCCTTTGTTGCTAGATCACTCGATGCGGAGCCGTTATTTCGGAAGTGCGGGGAAAATCGGAACTCTCGAGCGCACCGCCCTTTTCATGAAACGAAACCGCAGATAGATGCGTTGTCTCTATCCGGCGTAGCCGGCATGTCAAGAATTTGCCGCATACTTCCGGATTGGGCGCTCATTCAGCACCCTCGTCGCCCCCACATCCTCTGAAGATGTTCTTAAAACTGCCTTAAAGGCGTCCCGGCTCGCGTTGACGGCGTACAATACGCGTGTTTGACTATGGCAAATATGGAATTAAGGGGAGGGGTGCGCCATGGAGGTGCTGGTTGTTGGCAACACCGCATATGTTGACGATGACTTTTGTGCCAAGGCGTTCCCCGGGGACCACGTTAAGGTCGTCGCTGCCGCGGAAGCGCGCCGCGACGAGTCATCGCCCCATGCCTCGTGGAATGAGCTCCTCCAGCACTTGGAGCAGGCCTACGAGTTCGACCGCGTGGTCTACCTATCCAATAACCTTACCCCGCATACCGATATCGTGGGCGATATCGAGCTGCTGCGCTCGGTCTTTCGTGCGTGCGCGGGTCGCCGGGTCCAGCTGCTGTATGTGGCGGGGCCCGCGGGTGCCGCGGGTGCCGCCGATACCACGGGGCGAACGGGCAAGGGCATTATCGCGCGCGCAGCCAACGACCTGTGCCGCTACTACGCTGCTCGCGAGGGCGTTCAAACCAAGATCCTGCGCGTGCCGTTCCTGTATACCGCGTCTGCCGCGCTGGATGATCCGTTTTTGGTGCCGCTGCTCGACGCGTGCTCAACCGGATCGGTCGCTTTGCAGGGCGCGGAGGACGCGCCGTTTCCGCTGCTGTGTGCCGAGGAACTCGCGGTGCTGGTGCATCGCATCTTTGACAGCTGGGACGCCTCCTTTGAGACGCTCGATGTTGCCGATACCTTCCATCACACGTCAGGTGAGGTGGGCGAGGCCCTCAAGGCGCTGTTCCCAGGGCTCTCAGTTGCCTATGGCGATTCTGCCGGCTATGCCCTGCCCGTCAGCGACATCGTTCGCGTTCGCTATGGCTGGTTTCAGCGCTACGACCCGTTTCGTGATCTTTCGACCATTCATGCTCGCTGGGATGCTGGCCGCGCAGGGAAGATCAACCCCTTGCGCGCCGCTATCGACCGCATCCAGATGCACACGCTGCCTATTAAATGCCTGGAGACGGGCGTTGCCTGGGTCCTGTTCGAGGTGCTGGAGTATTTGTTCTCGCAATCTGCCCAGCTCAACGTGCTCGATTATCGCCTGCTCTACGTCGTGCTCATCGGCACGCTGTATGGCCTGGACTTTGGTCTGGCTGCGGCACTGCTGGCATCGGTTGGGTTGGCTGTGAGCTACTTTACCCAGTATGGCTATACCTTCCAGGGCCTCTTTTACGAGCCGTCCAACTGGCTGCCGTTTATCGCGTACTTTGTGGTGGGTGCCGTATGCGGCTACGTGCAGCTGCGCAATAGCGAGGCCATTAAGGTGGAGCGCGACCAAAACGAGCTCGTGCGCAATCGCAATACGTTCCTCACGCAGCTCTATCACGATGCTATCGAGGACAAACGCACCTACAAGCGCCAGATTGTGGGGCGTCACGATAGCTTTGGCAAGATCTTTGCCGTGACGCAAGAGCTCGACGTGCTCAACCCGCGCGACATCTACCGCAAGTGCTGTGAGCTCATGGGTGAGATTCTCGAAAACAATTCGGTGACGATCTACCACGTTTCGGGCGGGGCGTTTGCACGTCTGGTGGCGGCGAGTCCCGTGATTGCCGAAGACGCCACGCGCTCGCTCACGCTTGAGCAACTTGCACCCCTTTTGGGCGGCGGGGGTCGTTCGAACCTGTGGGTCAATCGCGAGCTGACGCCGGGGCTTCCCATGTTTGGATATACGATCGAGCGCGACGGGGCGCCCGCCGTGTTGATCTTTGTGCGTCGTGCGGCCGAGAACCAAATGACGCTCTATTACCAAAACCTGTTCCGCATCTTGTGCGGACTGGTCGAAAGCGCGCTGGGCCGTGCCTTTGACTATGAGGCGGTGGCGCAGGATAAACGCTGCGTCGATGGCACGTGCGTGCTCAAACAGGCGGCCTTTGGTCAAGAGCTCGCGGCCGAGCAGGCGCTGTCGGATGGCAAGATGGGCAGCTTTTTGCTCCTGCGCGTGGTGCCGGGCATGGAGCCTGTCGGCGAGCTGGTGGGCGCAATTGGGTCGGCAATCCGCGAGAGCGATGCGGCGGGCCTGGTCGACGGTGACGTGCTTTACCTGCTTATGCGCCAGGCAAAGGCGTGCGACCTCCCCATTATCCGCGAGCGCCTGAGCGCGAAGCGGATTGCGGTGGAGCCCGTCGACGGCGAGGACATCGTGGCGCTTCTGCAGCACATCGCTGACACCGGTGACGGTGAGGGGGATGTCGCTTGATCTCGCTTGTCGTTGCTGCCGTCTTGCTGCTGATTCATGCGCTGGTTTGTCTGGTGTTGTGGACGCTTATGAAGTTGGGCCTGCTGCCGGTGCGCGGGCATATGCTGGCCGTGATGGTACTCGTGCCGTTGTGGGGACCGCTGCTGGTGGTGCTGCTTGTCACGCGTAGCGCCGTGTTTGGCGCGGACCTTAAGGACGCCACGCTAGAGTCGCTGCGCATTAACGACGAGCTGCATCGCAGCATCTTGGTGCACGACCGTGAAGCCGATGCGGGCGTGATCCCGCTCGAGGAGGCGCTCATCGTCAACGACCCGGCAGACCGGCGCCGCCTCATGCTCTCCATGCTTACCGAGGAGCCCGATGCGTACCTGGCGCAGCTGCAGGCGGCTAAGCTTAACGACGACGTTGAAGTGGCGCACTATGCGGCGACGGCGGTGGCGCAGATCTCCAAGGAGTCCGACCTTAAACTGCAGCAGCTGGAGCGCGCCTTTAAGACCGACCCGAGCGCGCAAAACCTCAACGAATACTGCGATTTTCTTGGTGAGTATTTAGACTCGGGTTTGGCTGAGGGGCGCGTGGCTCAGATTCAGCGTCAACAGTACGCACGTCTGCTTGCGCGCCGCTGCGAGCGCGAGGACACCTTTGAGCTGCGTATTCGGTATGCGACGGCGCTGGCCGATGTCGGACAGATCGACGAGGCGCAGGCCGTGACCGACCAGCTCGTGCTCGACGCGCCCGAGGAGCAGGAGGTTTGGATGCTTTGCCTGCGCCTGGCCGTGATGCGCCGCGACGGTGACGAGGTCCACCGCGTGATCGATGCGATCGACAAACAGCATGTGTACTTGAGTGCCGCCAACCGCGAGGAGCTGGCTTTTTGGCGCGACGGGGAGGAGGCCCGATGAGCGTGGTGCAGCGTATCCGCGACCGTGCGGGCCATTTTCGCTGGATGGGACTGCTCGTGGTGTGGGCGGTCTTTATTGCCATGGCCGCCGTGCTGCTGGTGGAGCGTGCCGGCGTGCAGTACAGTGCGGGCCAGCATAAGCTGGGGATGCTTGCCGCCAACGATGCGGTGCCGGCCTCCTCGGCAATATTTGGTCAAAAGCCCACGTGCCTGGTCATTACCGATTCCGATCAGACGGGCGTCGAGGACGTAAAAGAGCAGTTCGACCAGATCCTGCTCGACATGAAGATCGCGCACCGCGACGTGGACCTTGCCCTGGACGGCGTGGATGCCATTCCCTCGCTGACGTCCTTCGATCGCGTGATTTTGCTCATGCCGTCGCTCGATGCGCTGGGCACGCACCTCACCGACCTGATGAGCTGGGTGAATGCCGGCGGCTCGCTCATGCTGGGTATGACGCCGGAGAACTCCGGCTATATGCAAGCCGTTGCACCCAAGTTTGGCATCGATACCGTTGGATATGAGTACACCACGGCAGAAAGTATCGTCCCGAGCAAGGACTTTATGATCGGTGGTGGCCAGCGCTACGAGTTATCGGACCCCTTTAAATCGTCACTGCTGGTTTCGCTGCGCGAGACGGCGCACGTGTGGGCCAAAACCGGCGATACGGGTACGCCCCTTGTTTGGTCGAGCGATTGCGGCAGCGGACATACCGTGGTGTGCAACTTTGGCATTTACAGCAAGGTCATGCGCGGGTTTTACGCCGCGGCGATCAGCTTGCTCGGCGATGCCACGGCCTACCCGGTCATCAACAGCGCCGTCTTCTATCTGGACGACTTTCCCAGCCCCGTGCCCTCGGGCGACGGCACCTACATCAAGCGCGACTACGGGCTTTCCATCGCCGACTTTTATGCCAAGGTCTGGTGGCCCGATCTGCAAAAGCTCGCGCAAAAATACGGCATTCGCTTTACCGGTGTGATGATCGAAAACTACGAGGACGCGGTCAATCAGACCGAGCCCGCGCGCCAGGCCGATACCACGCAGTTTCGCTACTTTGGCGGCATGCTGCTGCAGATGGGCGGAGAGCTGGGCTTTCACGGCTACAACCATCAGCCGCTGGCGCTCTGGGACACCGACTATGGCACGCTGTACGACTACAAGACGTGGAAGAACAAGGAGACGCTTGTTGCATCGCTCAACGAGCTTATCGCCTTTCAGGACGAGGTGCTGCCCAACGCGCACGGTTCGGTCTACGTGCCGCCGTCAAACATCCTTTCGGCTCGCGCTCGCAAGATTATTGGCGAGGATGTGCCGCGCATTAAGACCATCGCCAGTACGTATTTTGAGGATGGTACGGATCTTCCGTACGTGCAGGAGTTTAGCGTGGCGAGCGATGGCATTGTGGAGCAGCCGCGTATTGTCTCGGGCGGCATGGTCGACGATTCCTATATGCGCCTGGCTGCCGTGTCCGAGCTCAACATGCACTATGTGAGTACGCACTTTATGCACCCGGACGACTTGCTCGATCCCGATCGTGGCGCCAGGCAAGGCTGGGAGATCTATAAGGGCGGCCTGACCGACTACCTGGACTGGCTTACCAAGTCGGCGCCCGACCTGCGTCGCCAGACCGGCTCGGAATGCTCGGGCGCCATTCAGCGTTTTTCGTCCGTGACGGTGAGCGTGGATACAGATGCGGATGCCTGGACGCTCAACCTGGGCAATTTTCACGACGAGGTGTGGCTCATGTTCCGTGCCAACAACGGCGAGCCGGGTGCAGTCACGGGTGGCGAGATTACGCATCTGACGGGCGACCTATACCTGATCAAAGCTACGGACAAGACGGTGACCATTGCGCGCAAGGAGGGTAGCGACAAATGAGAATCTGCTTGGTACTCGAAGGTTGCTACCCCTATGTGCACGGTGGCGTGTCCACCTGGATGCATGGCTATATACAGGCCATGCCCGAGCACGAGTTTGTGCTGTGGGTGATTGGCGCGCATGCGGCCGACCGCGGCAAGTTTGTCTACGAGCTGCCCAAAAACGTTGTCGAGGTGCACGAGGTGTTTCTGGACGACGCCCTGCGTCTTTCGGGCGAGCAGGAAGAGGCCGACTTTAACGACCGCGAGCGCGAGGCGCTGCGCCGCCTGGTGTCGCTTTCCAATCCGGATTGGGACGTGCTGTTCGATATCTTCCAGCGTCGTCGCGTGCATCCGCTCTCGTTTTTGCAGAGCCGCACGTTTATGGATATCTTTCGCGACGTGTGCCTGGCCGAGTACCCCTACACGCCTTTTGCCGACGCATTCCATACCATGCGCTCCATGCTGCTGCCCGTGCTCTACCTGCTGGGCAGCGAGGTGCCGGTGGCCGATGTGTACCACGCCATCTCGACCGGCTACGGCGGCCTGCTCGCCTGCTTGGGTTCAAGCGTTCACCATGCGCCGGTGCTGCTCACCGAGCACGGCATCTACACGCGCGAGCGCGAGGAGGAGATCATTCGCGCCGACTGGGTGGTGCCGTCGTTTAAAGACCGCTGGATTCGCTTTTTCTACCTGCTTTCGGAGGAGATCTACCGTCGCGCCTTCCGCGTGACCAGTTTGTTTCATAACGCCCGTAAGACGCAGATCGACATGGGCTGCGATGCGGACAAATGCCTGGTCATCCCCAATGGCATTCAGCTCGACCGCTTTAAGGACATTCCCTTAAAGCCCGATGACGGCTGGGTTGACATTGGCGCGGTGGTGCGCCTGGCGCCCATCAAGGACGTCAAGACCATGATCTATGCCTTCTTTGAGCTGCACGAGCGCGTCCCTAAGGTGCGCCTGCATATCATGGGCGGCGTGGACGACGAGGAGTACGGCGCCGAGTGCCATGCGCTGGTCGATACCCTGGGCGTGCGCGACCTGATCTTTACCGGCCGCGTCAACGTGGTCGAGTACATGGAAAAGCTGGACTTTACCATTTTGACGAGCATCTCCGAGGGCCAGCCGCTCAGCGTGCTGGAGTCGCTTGCCGCGCGTCGTCCCTGCGTGACGACCGAGGTGGGCTGCTGCCGTGAGCTGCTCGAAGGCGCCCCGGGCGACGACTTTGGCGTGGCGGGATTTGTGACGCCGCCTATGTATCGCAAGGGCCTGGCCGATGCCATGGAGCGCATGTGCGCAAGCCGTGCCCGTTGCATTGAGATGGGGGAGCGCGGCCAGCGTCGCGTTGCCACGTACTTTTTGCACGATCAGATGCTCGCCAACTATCGCGCGCTGTACGACGAGACAGCGCGTGCGTATGATTTGCCCAGAGAGGGGGAGTAGCCGGTGGCCGGAATCGGTTTTGAGCTCAAGCGCCTGTTTAGACGCAAGGGTCTGTTTGCCACGATGCGCGCCTACGGCTACGCCGGCATTGTGTGCACGGGCCCCATGCTGCTGGGCGTGCTGCTCCAGGTGGGTATCTTGGTGCTGTGCGGTTTGTGGGGTGTGGGCCGCGCCAACCAGGATTTGCTGGTGTGCATGGTGACCTATACGCTGCTAGCGTCGCTTACGCTCACGAGCTTTTTCTCCATGCCCGTCACGCGCTTTTTGGCGGACATGCTCTTCGCTGAGCGCGAAGAAGAGGTCTTGCCCTCGTTTTGGGGTTCCAACGCCATCATGCTGGTTACGGGCACGGCGCTCTACGGCGTCTTTTTGCTGTTCTCGGGCGCCACACTGCTGCAGGGGCTGCTGTGCCTGTGGCTGTTCAACATTATGATCGTCAACTGGAACGGCATGAACTACCTCACCGCTATTAAGGACTACCGTGGCATTCTGTGCAGCTTTGTGGCTGCCATTGGCGTGGCGTGCCTGTGCGCCCTGGCCGCGCTGGCTTTGGGGCTGCCGCCGGTCGAGGGCCTACTGGCGTCAATCGCCCTGGGCTACGGCGTCATGCTCGCCTGGGACGTGGTGCTGCTGTACCGGTATTTTCCGCAGAGTGACCGCAGCCCCTGGCTCTTTTTGCGCTGGCTCGATCAGTTTATGCCGCTGGCGCTCACGGGCCTGTTTACCAACCTGGGGCTCTTTGCGCACCTGGTGATTATTTGGGCCGGTCCCATTGGCGTGCAGGTCAAGGGCTTGTTTTATGGCGCGCCCTACCACGATGTACCGGCGCTCATCGCGTTTTTGACGATTCTGGTCACAACCGTCAACTTTGTGGTCTCGGTCGAGGTCAACTTCTATCCGCGCTACCGCGACTACTACAGCCTGTTCAACGACGGCGGCGTAGTGGGCGATATTGTGGTGGCCGAGGAGGAGATGCTCTCCACGCTCAACAGCGAACTGCGCTTTTGCGCGCTCAAGCAGCTGTTTGTGACGGCGGCGGTCATTTCGCTCGAGACCACGGTGCTCTCGGCCCTGCCGCTGGGCTTTAACAGCCTTATGCACGGGTATTTTCGCACGCTATGCGTGGGCTATGGCCTGTATGCCGTGGGCAATACGGTGATGCTCGTCTTGCTGTACTTTACCGACTACAAGGGGGCCGTGCTGGCCTCGGGCCTGTTTGCCGGTGTGGCGGGGCTGGCGACTGCCGTGTCGCTGCTTTTGCCGCAGCAGTTTTACGGCTTTGGCTTTTTGTTGGGTGCGGCGGTGTTTTTTATCGTGGCGCTGCTGCGACTCGACACCTATACTGCCAACTTGCCGTATCGTATTCTGAGCCAGCAGCCCATGGTGGCGACCGACAAGACGGGTCGCTTTACACAGCTGGGCCGCTTGCTCGACCGTGCCGAGCGGCGCTATGAGGAAGCCCGCCATAAGGGCGAGCCACATGGCGCGTTTGAACGCACGGTGGTCCGTGTGTATCGCAACCATTGGGGAGGTCCTGATGACCGATAGGATGATATCGCGTCGCCGCTTGATTGAGGCGGCTGCCGGCACACTGCTGCTTTCGGGCTGCTCTGCGCAGGACGAATCCTCGACAAAAAAGGCCAAGAAGCAGGGCAAGATTAACAAGGCCGAGACCTCGGGAGAGGCCAAGCACCTGCGCGATAAGGACGAACTGTACGAGGTCTACGACGACTCGGGCATTGTGACCATGTACCTAACGGTCTCGCGAGGCAACAGCTCCGAGAACACCGATCATAGCTGGGCCGAGATTAATACGTACTCGGTTTACGACTATGCCGACATGGGCGTGACACGCTATCAGGTTATGGGCCTGCTGCAGCCAGGCGATGATAAGGGCCCCGTTGCTGGCGAGGTGGGCTATGGCGAGGAGGCCCCCAACGCCACCGTGCAAGTGCGCGGTCAGACGTCGAGTACCTATACGCAAAAGAACTACAAGGTGGAGCTCAAAAAGGGCAAGGGCACGTGGCGTCAGCAGCGCGCGATTGCGCTCAACAAGCATATGGGCGAGGGCATGCGCTTTCGTAACAAGATGGCCTACGATTTGATCCGTGGCATTCCCCAGATGATGGGCCTGCGCACGCAGTTTGTGCACTTATGGGTGTGCGACCAGACCGAAAAATCCAACGACACCTTTGAAGACTACGGTCTGTTTACGCAGGTCGAGCAGCTCAACAAGACGGCGCTCAAGGCCCACGGTCTGGATAAGAGCGGGCATCTGTATAAGGTGAACAGCTTCGATTTCCATCGCTTTGAGGACACCATTAAGCTCACCGATGACCCCGACTATAACCAGGCGGCTTTTGAGGGCATGCTCGAGATTAAGGGCGACTCGGACCACACCAAGCTCATCGAGATGCTCGATGCGCTCAACGACGAATCGCAAAAGATCGATGACGTGCTCGACACCTACTTTGATACCGAGAACCTGGTCTATTGGCTGGCGTTTCAGATTCTGACGGGCAACTGCGACACGCAGAACCGTAACTGCTATCTGTACAGCCCGCTTAACTCCAAGGTTTGGTACATCCTGGATTGGGATAACGACGGCATGCTGCGCAAGCTCGAGTTGAGCCTGACGGGGTTCTCGGATTATGCGAGCTGGGAGCGCGGCGTGAGCAACTACTGGGGCAACGTGCTGTTTAACCGCGCGTTGCGCAGCAAGTCGTTCCGCAGCGAACTCGACCGTGCCGTCAAGGACTTGCGCTCGTATTTGACTGAGGAGCGCCTGAGCAAGATGATCGAGCATTATCGCGAGGTCACGGAGCCGCTCGTCTTTGCTGCGCCCGACCTGGAGCATCTGCCCGTGACCAAGGACGAATACGAGCAGATCGCCGCGGCGATTCCGTCCGAAATCGAGGAGAACTACCAGAGCTTCCGCGAGAGCTATAAGAAGCCCATGCCGTTCTACATTGGCGTGCCGCAGATCGATAACGGCAAGTTGCGTGTGAACTGGGATGCCGCGTACGACTTTGAGGCGCGCGATATTCGCTATACCGTCGAGCTTGCGCGCGACTACGCCATCAATGACGTGCTTTTTAAGGCCGAGGACGTGCTGCTGCCCGAGGTAACGTGCGATGCGCCCGATACCGGCCAGTACTTTGTACGCGTGCGTGCCACCAACTCCGACGGCTATACGCAAGATGCGTTTGACTACTATGTGACCGACGATGGCAAGCAGTACGGCATGAAGTGCTTTTACGTGCAAGACGGCGGTAAGGTCGTGGAGGACACGTATGAGGAGGGCTAGCGCGTTGCTTGAGCGCCTGGCGGCCCCGCCTGCGCGTGCCACGCAGGAGCGTTATCGCCACGAGCTCAAATATCTCATTAACGAGGGCGAGCACTCCGCGCTTGCCTGTCGCATGGCGCCGGTTTTTAAACTGGACAAGCATGCGCGCTCGGGTGGCTACACCATTCGCAGCCTGTACTTTGACGACTACTGCAACTCGGCCTACGAGGAAAAAGACGCCGGTATTCTCATGCGCAAAAAGTATCGCGTGCGCATCTATAACGGCAGCGACAGGGTGATTAAGCTCGAGCGCAAAAAGAAGTACGGCAGCTGGATCTACAAGGAGGACGCGCCGCTCACGCGCGGCGAGTTTGAGCAGATTCTGGCTGGCGACTACGGCTTTTTGCTGAGGAGCCCGCACCAACTCTGCCGCGAGTTCTACATCGAGTGTATCTGCAACATGATGCGCCCGCGGACCATCGTGGACTACGAGCGCGAGCCGTGGGTGATGGATGAGGGCACCGTGCGCATTACGTTTGACATGAACGTGCGTGCCGCGGTGGGTAGCTTTGATATCTTTGACGCAACCTTGCCCGCGCTGCCCGTGCTGGAGCCCGGCAAGCTAGTGATGGAGGTCAAGTTTACCGAGTTTTGTCCGCAGCTGGTGCGCGATATGGTGCCGCCGGGCGCGGCCGAGCTTACGGCGGTTTCCAAGTACTGCCTGTGTTACGAAAAGACCGCCTACCTGCGCGGTTTTAACTACTGGGAATCGGATTTTGAGAACCGAGGGGATATTTAGACCATGAGCACCAGGGACTTTTTTAAGAACTCCGTCTTGGAGGCGTTTGGTCAGGTCGACCCTGCCAAGATCGGCCTGTCGCTGCTCGTGGCGCTCGCCATGGGCATCCTGATCTATTACGTGTACAAGCGCTTTTTTACCGGCGTGGTGTATTCGCGTAGCTTTGCCGTGACGCTCGTGGGCATGTGCGTGCTCACCTGCATGGTCACGCTCGCGATCTCGACAAACGTGGTCATCTCGCTCGGTATGGTCGGTGCTCTGTCCATCGTCCGCTACCGTACGGCGGTCAAGGACCCGCTTGACCTGCTGTATCTGTTTTGGTCCATTACCACGGGCATTACGGCGGGAGCCGGCATGTATGCACTCGTGGGGCTCACGGCAGCAGTGATCGTGCTGATGATCGCCGGCTTTGCGAGCAGTCAGGACAAGTCGCGCGTGTACATGATGGTCATTCACTACACGGGCCAGACCACTGGCGACGATATCGTGCGCGCGTTTGGGCGCACCAAGTTCACCGTTAAGTCCAAGACTATGCGTGGCGACAAGGTCGAGATGGCCGTCGAGGTGTTCTCTGACGGTGTGGATATGCCCTATGCCGACGCTATCCGTGCCCTCGATGGCGTGGAGGACCTAACGCTTATCCAATACAACGGCGAATACCACGGCTAGAACCCTAGCGAGTAGATTGGGGAAACATCCGCATCGTGGGCTTTTGTTTTGAAGGGACGGTGTCACGTGGACGCACAACAGCTAGAAGAGGCCTGGGCTGCAAGGGCTGGCGCGCGCGAGGCGCGACTGGTTGCGGCCTCGCATGTGCCGGCGGCGCTTTCGCTTCTGGGGATTGTGCGCCCCGGCGATCGCCTGGTGGCCTTTGCGGATGACTTTGCCGAAGCGTTTGCGTGCGGCTTTGAGGGCTGCGATGTCGTGTTGGTGGGCTCGCCGTCCGCCGAGGCGTTTGCTGCTGCGTCCGAGGGCTTTGATGCTTCGCTTGATGCCGAGGGGCCGCACCTGTGGTGGTTCGCCAACTCCATTGGCGCGTTCGGTCTGCGTGTGCCCGATTTGCGCGCGTTAGGCCGCGCCGCGCGTGAGGCCCATGCACTGCTGGTTGTTGACAACACCGTGGCTGACGTCTTTGGCTGCAATCCGCTGAGCTTGGGCGCCGTGCTGTCGCTCGAGGCACTCGACCGCGTGTGTGCCGGTAAGGCCCCGCGTAAGCTCGTTGCCGCTTCGGTGGCGCGATCGCAGGTCAAGCGCCATCGTGTGGATGCCGCGGCTGAGTGCGCGCATGCGTTGTTTGCGGGCTGCGGTGCGTCGGCGCTCGATCTTTCTGCTGAGGAGGCCGACGTGCTGGAGCGCGGGTTTTCCTCGCTTAACGCTCGCATGCAGGCGCATTTCGACCGCGCCCGTGCGCTGGCCGAGTATCTGGCCGCGAACGAGATGGTGTGCAACGTGCGCTATCCCGGGCTGAGCTCGCATCCTGACCATGCGGTTGCAACGGGAATCCTCGAGCATGGCTTTGGCCCGGCAGTTGAGTTTGACCTTATCGAGCGTAGCGCGGGAGAGCTGTTCGACGCTTTGCCGGGGGAGTTTCGCACATCGCCTGCCGGCGGCGCAACGACGCGTCTTTCGGCCCCACGTGGCAAACAGGGGGACACCATCCGCCTCTTCGCCGGCACCGACGACCCCCTGACGGTAGCCGCCGCCCTCGATAACGCCCTCCGACAGTAGCTAATTTGGGACGGGGCTTTTTTAGCTACCCAATGTCAATTTTTGGCTATGAGTTAAGAATGCTCTGGATGGGTAGCTAAAAAAGCCCCGTCCCAAATTAGCTACTCTTTGATGGTGTCGATCAGGTCGTTGGCCCTTGCGGCTATGACTTCGTTGATCTCGGCCTGCAGCTCCTCGTAGGCCGCTATGGCTCGCTCGCCGGCGGGGGTGAGCGAGCTCCCGCGGGCGCCGTCGCGCTCGATGAGCTTGCACCCCAGCTGCCCCTCGGCCTCGTTCACAATGCGCCATGCCTTGGAATAGGCCATGCCCATGCTCTTGGCGGCGCGGTTGATCGAGTGTTCGCGGGCGATACCCTGCAGCAGCAAGACGCAGCCGTGGCCGAACACGCCCGGCAGATCTTTGTCGCACGACTGAATGACCAGTTTTGCCGTCGTCTTGTACTCCATGCGCTCCACGTCTCTCCGCTAAAGTGTCTGCTGGGCAAACGCAAAGCCTGCGTTAAACCCTCGTGTGCTCTTCTTAAATCATGCATTGTAGCAGTCAAAGTGCGTTAAGATACTTGCCCAGTATTGGGCGCCCAAGGTTGGGCTGGGTCCTACGAGGCCTGCAGCCGACCGGTCGCATGGAAAAAGGAGAAACATGGCTACGTTCTTTCCCGGTGAGTCCCACACGTTTTCGGAGTATCTGCTGGTCCCTGGTTATTCGTCCTCGCAGTGCATCCCCAACAACGTCTCTCTTAAGACGCCGCTAACCCGCTTTAAGCGCGGCGAGAAGCCGGCAATCACCCTGAACATCCCCATGGTTTCCGCCATCATGCAGTCCGTCTCGGGCGTCGACATGGGTGTCGCGCTCGCTACCGAGGGTGGCCTGTCCTTCATTTACGGCTCCCAGACCCCCGAGTCCGAGGCCGCCATGGTCAAGGCCGTCAAGGATCACAAGGCCGGCTTTGTCCAGTCCGATTCTACGCTGACCCCCGACATGACCATGGAGCAGGTCATCGAGCTCAAGGAGAAGACCGGTCACTCCACCATGCCGGTCACCGACGACGGCACTCCCAAGGGCAAACTCCTGGGTATCGTTACCAGCCGTGACTATCGCCCCAGCCGCGATGACCACCAAAAGAAGGTCTCCGAGTTCATGACCCCGCGTGAGCAGCTCATCGTGGGCGACAAGAACATCAGCCTCAAGGTTGCCAACGACGTCATCTGGGACAACAAGCTCAACGCCCTGCCCATTGTCGACGACAACGATCACCTTATGGGCATCGTCTTCCGCAAGGACTACGACAGCCACAAGACCAACCCCAACGAGCTGCTCGACGGCGATAAGCGCTACATGGTCGGCGCCGGCATCAACACCCGCGACTATGCCGAGCGCGTGCCGCTGCTCATCGAGGCCGGCGCCGATGTCCTGTGCATCGACTCTTCCGAGGGCTTCAGCGAGTGGCAGAAGCGCACCATCGAGTGGATCCGCGCCAACTACGGCGAGGACGTCAAGGTCGGTGCCGGCAACGTCGTTGACGCCGAGGGCTTCCGCTTTTTGGCCGACTGCGGTGCCGACTTTATCAAGGTGGGTATCGGCGGCGGTTCCATCTGCATTACCCGCGAGACCAAGGGTATCGGCCGTGGCCAGGCCACCGCGCTGATCGACGTCTGCCGCGCTCGCGACGAGTACTACGAGGAGACCGGCGTCTACGTGCCCGTGTGCTCCGACGGCGGTATCGTCTACGACTACCACATGACGCTCGCCCTTGCCATGGGTGCCGACTTTATGATGCTGGGCCGCTACTTTGCCCGCTTTGACGAGAGCCCGACCGAGCGCGTCAACGTCAACGGTCAGTACATGAAGGAGTACTGGGGCGAGGGTTCTGCGCGTGCCCGCAACTGGCAGCGCTACGACCTGGGCGGCGCCGCGAAGCTCAGCTTTGTCGAGGGCGTCGACTCCTACGTTCCCTACGCCGGCTCCCTTAAGGACGGCGTGGGCGGCACGCTCTACAAGATCAAGTCCACGATGTGCAACTGCGGTGCCCTCTCGATTCCCGAGCTCCAGAAAAAGGCACGCCTGACCCTGGTGAGCTCGACCTCGATTGTCGAAGGCGGCGCCCACGACGTAGTCGTCAAGGATTCGCAGCAGTCTGTGTCTTATCGATAGGATAAGAGCCGCACATAAAGGTTGAGTTCCAACCACGTTATTAAGATAAAGCGAGATGCCTGCAAGTCGCAGGCATCTCGCTTGTCGTATTTGCTATCATCAGTCAAGTTAACCTTAGGGTCGGTCGGCTTGGCTTTGTTCGCTACAAGTTCCGCACACAAAGAAGAGCACTTAATGTGCTCTTCGTCTTGCGCAGGACTGTCCGCAGTAGCGAATAAAGCCAAGCCGACCGACCCCAGCTAAGATTAAAGGAGCTGATATGTGCGATTGCACAGATCATAAGGACGAGATCCCTGCCTACGACGCGCAGGCCATTGAGTCCAAGTGGATGAAGGCCTGGGAGGACTCCAACCTCTTTGCCGTCGACACCGACGCCAGCAAGCCCAAGAAGTACGTGCTCGAGATGTTCCCGTATCCTTCGGGCGACCTGCACATGGGCCACGCGCGCAACTATACCATCGGCGATGCCATGGCCCGTCAGGCCCGTATGCGCGGCTTTGACGTGCTGCATCCCATTGGCTTTGACGCCTTTGGCCTGCCCGCCGAGAACGCCGCCATCAAGCACAACACGCAGGCTGCCGCCTGGACGTATAAGAACATGGACCAGGCGCTCGCCACGATGAAGCGGATGGGCTTCTCCTACGATCTGGATCGCATGGTCAAGACCTGCAGCCCCGACTACTACCGCTGGGGTCAGTGGATCTTTGAGAAGATGTGGGAAAAGGGCCTGGTCTACCGCAAGAAGAACCCGGTCAACTGGTGCCCCAACTGTAAGACCGTTCTGGCCAACGAGCAGGTTACCGAGGGCAAGTGCTGGCGCTGCGGCACCGAGCCCGAGAAGCGCGACCTTGAGCAGTGGTACTACAAGATTACCGAGTACTCCCAGGAGCTGCTCGACGATCTGGAGAAGCTCCCCGGCTGGCCCGAGCGCGTTAAGCAGATGCAGGCCAACTGGATCGGCCGCTCCGAGGGCGCCGAGGTCGACTTTACCCTGTGTGATGCCAACGGCGATCCCATCGAGGGCGACGAGGGCAAGATCACCGTTTTCACCACGCGTGCCGACACGCTCTTTGGCGTCTCCTTCTTTGTCCTGGCTCCCGAGTACGCTCGTCTGCACGAGCTCGTCGAGGGCACGGAGTACGAGGAGGCCGTGACCAAGATCGTCGAGGACTCCAAGCATATCTCTGCTGTCGAGCGTGCCCAGGGCACCCTCGAGAAGCACGGTGCCTTTACGGGCCGCTACGTGGTTAACCCCGTCAACGGCGAGAAGGTTCCCGTGTGGGTTGCCGACTATGTCGTTGCCGATTACGGCACCGGCGCCGTCATGGCCGTTCCCTGCGGCGACCAGCGCGACTTTGAGTTTGCCCGCAAGTACGACCTCCCGATCGTCCCGATCATCCTGGACGATGACGACCGCGCTTCCGTCGAGGCCAGTGGCGAGACCATCGATACCTTCCATGCCGAGACCGTCGACTGGGATTGCGCCCACGCTGCCGAGGGCACGCTCGTCCAGTCCGGCAAGTACACCGGCATGCGCGGCGGTAAGCACTCCGAGGGCGAGGCTGCCATCGTGGCCGACCTCGAGGCCATGGGCTGCGGTCGTCGCAAGGTCGAGTTCCGCCTGCGCGACTGGCTCATCAGCCGTCAGCGCTATTGGGGCAACCCCATCCCGGCCATCCATTGCGAGCACTGCGGCATTGTGCCCGTGCCCGAGGACCAGCTGCCGGTGACGCTGCCCGAGAACCTGGACCTGGGCGCCGGCGAGACCCTCGCCGAGTGCAAGGACTTCTACGAGACTACCTGCCCGGTCTGCGGCCGCCCGGCCAAGCGCGAGACCGATACCATGGACACCTTCACCTGCTCCAGTTGGTATTACCTGCGCTATACCGACCCGCACAACACCGAGCTGCCCTTCTCCCGCGAGGCGGCAGACCGTTGGATGCCCGTCGATAACTACATCGGCGGCATCGAGCACGCCATTTTGCACCTGCTCTACAGCCGCTTCTTTACCAAGGCGCTGCGCGACCTGGGTCTGCTGAGCGTGGACGAGCCCTTTACCAACCTGCTGTGCCAGGGCATGGTCAAGGACGAGAACGGCGACACCATGTCCAAGTCCAAGGGCAACGTCGTGCCTCCGAGCTCGGTTATCGAGCCCTACGGCGCCGACACCATGCGTCTGGCGATCCTGTTTATCGCCCCGCCCGAGAAGGACTTTGACTGGGATCCCAAGGCCGTCGAGGGTGCCAACCGCTTTATCAAGCGCGCTTGGCGTATCGTGTGGCAGCTTGTCCAGTCGGGTGATGCCAACGTTGCCTTCGACAAGTCCGTGCTCGACGAGACCGCGATGAAGCTCTATCGCGAGCGTCACCGCACCATCGCCAAGTGCACCGAGGACTTCGATCGCGGCCAGTTTAACACCGCGATCTCGGCCGTCATGGAGCTCGTCAACGCAGCGAGCGCCTACCTCAACGCCACCGAGGGCGCATCGCGCGACAAGGCACTGTGCTACGGCGTGGCCAAGGACATCGTGAGCGTCCTTGCCCCCATCTGCCCGTTCTGGGCCGACGAGCTGTGGCACGAGGCACTCGGCTGCGAGGGCAACGCCTACACCGCCTCCTGGCCCGAGTTTGACCTGGCCGAGTCCATCGAGGACACGGTGCAGATCGTGGTCCAGGTGCTCGGTAAGGTCCGCGGCCGCATCGATGTGGCCCGCGATGCCTCCAACGAGGAGATGCAGGCTGCCGCCGAGGCCGCTGTTGCCAAGTGGCTCGAGGGCAAGACGGTCGTCAAGGCCATCTGCGTGCCCGGCAAGCTGGTCAACCTGGTGGTTAAGTAAACCTTGCGCATATAGTTGATGCACAATAGACGAGGGACGATCCGGCTGGGTCGTCCCTCTTTTTGGATATGGATACTTGCGACTACACCTAATTATCCATTTCTTGTGGAGAACCTGTGCTCACGCTGACCTGCGGATTTGTGCTGTGGTTGCACGTTTTCGCAGGTATTGGTATAGTTTGCTTGCAAATGAAGTTGTAATTGAAAGAAGTGGGGTTTCGGCCCCGCTTCTTTTTTGTATGGATGGAGGTGCCGCAATGGTCAAGACCAAGACCGAGCAGGCGATCATCGACGCGCTCGAGGCCGTCGCTCCCCAGCACGATGTCGATATTGTCGACGTTGAGCTCGTGGGTGCTACCAAGGCCCCCTGCGTGCGTGTGCGTATCGAGGGTGCCGAGGGTCAGAGCCTGTCGCTCAACGACGTCACGGCCAACACCAAGTGGGTCGGCGACGTGATCGAGGAGCTCGACCCCATCTCTTCGAGCTATACGCTTGAGGTGTCGAGCCCGGGTATGGCGCGCCCGCTGCGCCGTCCGCGTGACTTTGCCCGCTTTGTGGGCGAGGACTGCGAGCTTTCCTCCACCGCCACCGAGGGCCGTCGCAAGTACTCCGGCAAGATTGCCGCCGCGACCGAGACCAACGTAACCCTCGAGCTCGAGGACGGCGAGTCTGTCACCCTCGATTTTTCCGATGTTAAAAAGTGCAAGTTGAAGCCCGTCTATGACTTCAAGCCCGCGAAGGAAGGAAACTAACATGGCAGCATCCGACATGATGTCCGCCCTGATGGAGCTTTGCCAGGAGAAGCACATCGACCAGCTCTACCTGATCGACCGCCTGGAGCAGTCGCTCGCCAAGAGCTATGCCGAGATCCTGCATCTTGAGTGGGGCGCCAAGGTGACCATCGACCGCACCACCGGCAAGATCTATGTCTACCGCCTGGAGCCGATCGACGATTCCATGGACGAGGAGGGCAACTTCACCGAGTTCGAGGAGATCGACGTCACCCCCAAGAACACCAGCCGCATCGCCGCCCAGCACGCCAAGGCCGAGATCAACGCCATCGTGCGCAACTCCGCCCGCGAGCAGATCTACGAGGAGTTCTCCGGCCGTATCGGCGACCTCATCAGCGGTACCGTACTGCAGTCCACACCCGACTTTACGATCGTCAAGATCCGCGAAGGCGTCGAGGCCGAGCTTCCGCACTTTGATCAGCGCCGCTACGAGAACGAGCGCAACGAGCGCCCCATGGGCGAGCGCTATCTGCACAACCAGCACATCAAGGCCGTGATCATTGACGTTCGCGACCCCAACTCCACGCTTCCGCCGGTCCGCGGCGAGCACAGCCGTCCGCCGATCGTTATCTCGCGTACCCACCCCGAGCTCATGCGTCGTCTGTTTGAGCAGGAGGTGCCCGAGATCTATGAGGGCACCGTCCAGATCAAGTCGATCGCCCGCGAGCCCGGCCAGCGCTCCAAGGTCGCCGTCCACTCGCTCGACGACCGCCTGGATCCCGTGGGCGCCTGCGTCGGCCCCAAGGGCAGCCGTGTGCGCGCCGTCGTGGGTGAGCTGCGCGGTGAGCGCGTCGACGTCATCCTGTGGGATGCCGATCCGGCCGTCTACGTCGCCAACGCCCTGTCGCCCGCCAAGGTCACTCGCGTCCTTATCGACGAGGAGAAGGCCTATGCCGGCGTCATTGTGCCCGACGACCAGCTTTCGCTCGCCATTGGCAAGGAGGGCCAGAACGCCCGCCTGGCCGCACGCCTGACCGGCTGGCACATCGACATTAAGTCCGAGACCCTTGCCGCCGACATCCTCAAGAACGTTCCCGTTCACGAGGAGCCTGCCGCTGACCTGATCGGTGACGAGGAGGATGACGACGCCCGTCGTTGCGAGTACGTGTCCGAGGACGGCATCCAGTGCCGCAACCAGGCCCGTCCCGGTTCCCGTTTCTGCGGTGTCCACGACACCGACGCCTTCGATGATGCGGAGGACCTGATCTAGCGCGCGGTTGCGCTGGACAGGTTCCGGCGCACATCCCACGCTCGTTCAGTCTCTAGGCACCCAAGGTGCCAGAAAGGGTAGGTGAAGTCATATGGCTAAAGTCCGTGTTTCCACCCTGGCCAAAGAGTTCGGCATGACCTCCAAGGAACTGATGGGTCACCTCGCCGAAATGAAGATTCCCGCTAAGTCTGCTTCCTCCGCGCTGGAGGACGCTTATGTTGCCATGGTCCGCAAGCAGCTTGCCTCGGTGATCGAGGCCCGCGCCCAGGAAGTCGAGGCCGCCAAGCAGGCCGAGGAGGAGGCTGCCGCCGCCGAGGAGGCAGCGCGTGCCGCCGAGGCCGAGCGCGAGCGCATCGCCGCCGAGAAGGCACGCGAGGAGGAGCGCCGCCAGTTTGCCGCCGCCCAGGCTGCCGAGGAGGCAGCCCGTGCCGAGGCCGAGGCCAAGAAGAAGGCCGAGCAGGAGCGCCTTGCCCGCGAAAAGGAGGAGGCTGCTCGCGAGGCCCAGCGCCGCGCCGTTCCCGCTTCCGACTCCGGTTCGCGCTTCCGTTCGCTGCTCGATCAGATCGCCGCACAGGAGACCGTGCTCAAGGAGAAGAAGGACGCCGAGGACAAGGCCAAGGCCGAGCGCGGCAACCGTCGCGGCGGCAACAACGATCGTCGTGGCGGCCGTCGCAACGACCGCAACGCCTCCGAGAGCCGCCCGCACAGCCATCGCACCAATGCCAGCAACAATGTCGCTGCCGGCATGGATTTCCCCAACCCCGATAAGCAGGGCAAGGGCAAGAAGCGCAAGGGTGGTCACAACAGCGAAGAGGACCACTACAGCCGCATGGCGCGCGAGGCCGAGGAGTACAGCCGCGAGAAGGTTCTCGAGGAGGCCCGTGCCGCCGTCGAGGAGGCCTCTCGCGAGTCCACCGGTCGCCGCAAGAAGCGCAAGGAGAAGCGCGAGCGCGAGGCCGCTAGGGCTCAGGAGGAGCGCAAGATTGAGGAGGCGCTGGCCCAGGGCGTGAACCCCGAGGAGCTCGACGCCATCAAGGTCTCCCAGGGCGTTACCGTCCAGGAGCTTGCCGAGGCGCTCGACGTTCCGGCCAACGACATCATCAAGCGCCTGTTCCTGCTGGGCACGCCGCTCACCATGACGCAGTCCATGTCCGACGACCTTGTCGAGCTCGTTGCCGACGACTTGGGCCGTCAGATCAGGATCATCACCCCCGAGGAGGAGAACACCTTCTCGTTCTACGACGATCCCGCCGACCTTAAGCCCCGCGCCCCGGTCGTCACCGTCATGGGTCACGTCGACCACGGCAAGACGAGCTTGCTCGACGCCATCCGCCACACCGGCGTTGCTGCCGGCGAGGCTGGCGGCATTACCCAGGCCATCGGCGCATCGCAGGTCATGATCAACGACCGCAAGATCACCTTCATCGATACCCCGGGCCACGCTACCTTTACGGCCATGCGTGCCCGTGGCGCCAAGGTGACCGACATCGTCATCCTGATCGTCGCCGCCGACGACGGCGTCATGCCCCAGACGGTCGAGTCGATCAACCACGCCAAGGCCGCCGGCGTTCCCATCGTCGTCGCCGTCAACAAGATCGATAAGCCCGGCGCCAACCCCGACCGCGTGCGCCAGGAACTCACCGAGTACGGCGTCATCCCCGAGGAGTGGGGCGGACAGAATATGTTCGTCAACATCTCGGCCAAGCAGAAGATCGGTATCGACGACCTTCTGGAGACCGTGCTGCTCCAGGCCGACGTGCTCGAGCTCAAGGCCAACCCCGATACCTTCGCCTCGGGCAACGTCCTCGAGGCCAAGCTCGACAAGGGCCGCGGCTCGGTCGCTACCGTGCTCGTGACCCGCGGTACCCTGCACGTGGGCGATACGCTGGTCGCCGGCCTTACCTATGGCCGCGTTCGCGCCATGCTCGACCCCAAGGGCCGCGCCGTCACCGAGGCCGGTCCCTCCGACGCCGTCGAGATCCTGGGCCTGCAGTCCGTCCCCAACGCCGGCGACGAGTTCCGCGTGTTCGAGGACGAGCGTGAGGCGCGCGCCCTGGCCGATGAGCGCTCGCTCAAGGCCCGCATCGAGGAGCAGAGCCGCGTGAAGCACGTCACGCTCGAGAACCTCTTCGAGACCATCGCCGACGCCGAGGTCAAGGAGCTCAACCTGATCATCAAGGCCGACGTCCAGGGCTCCATCGAGGCCCTTCAGGACTCGCTCGACAAGATGGATCAGTCCGAGGTCCGCATCAACACGATCCACTCCGCGGTCGGTGCCATCAACGAGACCGACGTTGTCCTGGCCGACGCCTCCAACGCCATCATCATTGGCTTTGGTGTGCGTCCCGACGGTAAGGCCCGCTCCGCTGCCGAGCGCGAGGGCGTCGAGATTCGTTGCTACGACGTTATCTACAAGTGCCTCGAGGAGCTCGACGCTGCCCGTATCGGCATGCTCAAGCCCACCGAGGTCGAGGTCTCCACGGGTACCGCGACCGTCCTGGACACCTTTAAGGTGCCCAAAGTCGGTATCGCCGCCGGTGTCCGCGTCGAGGAGGGCGAGATCGCCGCGACCGATTCCGTGCGCCTGGTGCGCGACGGCATCGTTGTCTTTAACGGTAAGATCGCCTCGATGCGCCACTACAAGGACGAGGCCAAGAGCCTCAAGAGCGGTTCCGAGGGCGGCATTGGCCTGGAGAACTTCCAGGACATCAAGCCCGGCGACCAGATCGAGGGTTACCGTATCGACCAGGTTGCCCGTACCGAGTAGGGGGTAGCGCTATGAAGCAAACGCAGGCAACCCGCCGTCTGGGCGAGCAGCTTCGCGAGAAGCTCGGTTATATCCTTCTCTTTGAGGTTTCCGATCCGCGTCTCGACCTGGTCACCCTGACCGCGGTCGAGGTCGCGGTGGACCGTTCGTTCGCGCGCGTGTACGTGTCATGCGATGCGAGCCGCTACGATGAGGTCATGGAGGCGCTCGCCAGCGCCAAGGGCCGCATTCGCAGCCTGTTGGCTCGCTCGCTCGACTGGCGCGTCACGCCCGAGCTCGATTTTCGCATCGATCGCTCGACCGATGAGGCCGAGCGCATTACGCGTGCGCTGGAGAATGTCCCGGCCACGCTGGCGATCGAAAAGGACGAGGACGGCTATCCCATAGCGGATGCCGCCCAGGAGGCAGCTTTAGATGACTAATTCCGCCGACCTCGTCTCGTGCGAGTCTGCAGATATTAAACGACGCATCCTCGAGCTTATCGAGGGTGCGTCCTCCATTGCGATCTCGGGTCATACCTCTCCCGACGGCGATGCCCTGGGCTCCGTGTTGGGCCTGGGTCTCTCGCTCATGAAGGCGTTCCCCGACAAGGACATCGCGCTGCTGCTCGCAGACGACGATCCCGTTCCGCGTATTTACCGCTTTATGGAAGGCACCGATCGTCTGGTGCCGGCTTCGAGCTTTACGGGCGATCCCGACCTGTTTATCTCGGTGGATGTACCGGTTGTCGAGCGTCTGAACAACTCGGCCGACGTGCTCCGCCGCTCCAAGCATGTGGTGTGCTTTGACCACCATCCGGCGCGCGAGGAGTTTGCCGAGGTAAGCCTGAGGCGTGTCGATGCTGCGGCGTGCGCCATGATCATCGACCGCTTTTTGGATGATTGCGGCATTGTCGTTCGCGATCGCATCGCCACCTGTCTGCTCTGTGGCCTGGTTACCGATACCGGTCGTTTTCAGTATCAGAATGCCGATGCCGCTGCGTTCCATGCGGCCTCGCGCCTGGTGGCGCACGGTGCCGACCCGGCGCGTGTCGCGCTCGAGGTCTATCAGAGCATGCGCGTCGAGTTCTTGCACCTCAAGTCCATCGTCATGGGCCGCATCAAGACGGTCGCGCACGGGCGCGTGGCGTATAGCTACGCGTACGAAAGCGACCTTAAGGAATGTGGCGTCACCTCGGATGAGTGCGACGGCTTGGTCGATGTGGTGCGCTCGGTGATGGGTGTCGAGGTCTGCCTGTTCCTTAAGGGCATCGAGGGCGATACCAAGGTGCGCGGAAACCTGCGCTCCAAGGGCGACATGGATGTCTCCGAGATTGCGGCCAAATTTGGCGGAGGCGGACATCACGCTGCCGCCGGCTTTACCAATAACGGAACGATTTTCGAGACGCTCACCGCTGCACTTCCCATGCTGGCCGAGCTGGTGGGGGAGGATCCCGCTTCGGTGACCGTCGAGCTTTAACTTTTTGGATGGTACATGGCTCGTCGTACGCCTTCTCAATTGAATATGCTGCTCGCCGTCGATAAACCGGTGGGCTGCACGTCCCACGACGTGGTTTCGCAATGCCGGCGCGCCCTCCATGAGCGGCGCGTCGGTCATGCCGGCACGCTCGACCCCATGGCGACGGGTGTCATGGTGGTGGGCGTGGGCCAGGCTACACGTCTGCTGGGCATGCTTACCCTCGATACCAAAAGTTACGTCGCCGATATCTCGTTTGGCGCCGAGACCAATACCGACGATGCGGAAGGCGAGGCCATCCGTACGGTTGCCATTGCACCCGAGCTGCGCGATCCGGCCTATGCCCGTGAGCAGCTGGCCGCTATGCTTGGCCCGCAGATGCAGGTGCCGCCAGCGTTTTCGGCCATCTCGGTCAATGGCGTTCGCGCCTATAAGAGCGCTCGTGAGGGCAATGCGGTCGACTTGCCTCCGCGCCCCGTTGATGTCTATGCCGCCGACCTGATCGCCGTTAGCGGCGGGGGCGATACGTGCGTCTGGACCGTGGCGTTTTCGGTAAGCAAGGGCACCTACATTCGCGCGCTCGCTCGCGATTTGGGTCGCGCCTGCGATAGTGCTGCGCATATTTCCGCGCTGCGCCGTACGGCCTCCGGCGTGGTTTCCATTGGCGCCTGTCATGCGGTCGAGGAGCTCTCTGCCGAGTCCGCCGCCGGCTTCGCTCTGGATCCCATCGCCGCCCTTGGTGCCACGCGTGTCGATTTGCCGGGTAATCTTGCAGACGACCTGCTTTGTGGTCGCCGCATTCCCGTTGAACGCGCGCTTGCGGATTTCGATACGGCGAAGGCGCCGTTCGCGCTCGTGCTAGATGGTGGATTGAAGGCGCTTGCTCGTATCGAGGGCGGCCGCTTTGTGATGGAGCACGTCTTTCCGCAGGCGATCGGCGGTGTTCGATGATGCTGGCGCCCCACGAGCTCGCGCGTATTTTTTTCGCTGGTGAGTTGGATGAGGCCCGTATCGTTTCTGCCGATGCTTTTGATGGGTGCGAGTTCTTGGGTGCCGCGTCGATCGCCATTGGCGTGTTTGATGGCGTGCATCGTGGGCACCAAGAGTTGATCGAAGCGGTTATTCGCGATGCACATGATCACGGCAGCAAAGCGGTCGTGGTCACCTTCGATCCTGATCCGGACGTCGTGGTGAGTCCGTTGCCCGCCCAAAAATTGATGACGACGGCCGACCGCCTGCATGCCCTGGCTCAAACCGGGGTTGATGCGGTGGTGGCCGTTCCCTTTACGCATGCGGTAGCGTCGCTCGACCACGTGTGCTTTCTTGAGCTGTTGGCGCATGCTGTCGACATTCGCTCCATTCGCGTTGGCAGCGATTTTAGGCTGGGCCGCGGCGGTGCCTCGGGCGTTGCCGAGATGCAGGCATGGGGTGTCGAGCGCGGTGTTGATGTGTATGGGCACAATTTGCTGTGCGAGGCCGGCGAGGCTATCTGCGCCACCCGCATTCGACGTGAGCTGAGCTTGGGCCACGTTGAGCTGGCAGCCGATCTACTTGGCCGTTCCTATATGGTGCGCGGCGGCGTGATTCGCGGTCGCCACGAGGGCTCCGATATGGGATTTCCGACGGCAAACCTGCTGGTGCCAAACGGAATTCAGCTGCCTGCCGATGGCGTCTACGAGGGCCTTGTGCTGGTCGACGATACCGTGTGGCCCGCTGCCGTCAACGTGGGCCTGCCGCCGACGTATGCCGACGATGCCGCTTCGGCGCATCTCGAGGCCAACTTGATCGGGTATGCGGGCGACCTGTATGGACGTTCGGTTTCGTTGGCGTTTACGCGTTGGCTGCGTCCTTCGCGCGTGTTCGATTCGCTGGACGAGCTTATCGCGACCGTCGAGGGTAATATTGACGATATCCGTCATAACTTGGGTGAGCAGGGGGTGAGCATCCGTGATTAGCGATGAGGAGAAAGACCAGGTGCGCGCTGCGTCCGACCTGGTTGCCATCGTGCAGGAAACGGTTGAGCTCAAGCCCCGCGGCCATGAGTTTTGGGGTTGCTGCCCCTTCCATGGCGAAAAGACCCCATCGTTTCACATTATCCCCGCTACGCAGGTGTGGCACTGCTTTGGCTGTGGCGAGGGCGGCGACGTCTTCACCTACATCATGAAGCGCGAGAACCTGAGCTTTCCCGAGTCGATTCGCTACCTGGCCGATCGTGCCGGCATTGAGCTGCACGATACCGGCGCGCAGCGCGATCGCGGCACCAAGCGCGCCCGCATCTATGACCTGTGCGCCGAGACGGCCCAGTTCTATCACACCATGCTCATGCGCGGTAAGGACAGCCGTCCGCGTGAGTACTTTGCCAGCCGCGGTATGGGTGGCGACGTCTGCCGTCGCTACTGCCTGGGCTTTGCGCCGGGTCGCAATATGTTGGTGGCCCATCTGTCGCAGAAGGGCTTTACCCCGCAGGAGATGATCGACGCCAACGTGGCCGTGAGCCGCGGGCGCGGACAGCTTGCCGATCGTTTTTACGACCGCGTGATGTTTCCCATCTTTGACGAACAGGGTCATAACATCGCCTTTGGCGGTCGTATTATGGGCGACGGCCAACCCAAGTACCTCAACACCGCCGAGACGAGTGTGTTTCATAAAAAGAGAAACCTCTACGGCTTTAACTGGGCCAAGGAGTTTATCGTCGCGCAGGATACCGCCATCGTGGTGGAGGGATATACCGACTGCATCGCCTGCTGGGAGGCGGGGATCAAAAACGTCGTCGCCACGCTGGGCACGGCGCTGACGGAACATCACGTAAAGACGCTTACCCGTTTTGCCAAGCGCATCGTGTATATGTTCGATGGTGACGCCGCCGGTCAAAAGGCCGCGCGCCGCGCGATTCAGTTTATCGAGCAGGACTCGATGGACCTGCGCTGCGTGGTGCTTCCCGACGGCAACGACCCTATGGAGTTCATCTCCGCGCATGGTGGCGAGGCACTGCAGGCGCGTATCGACGCCGCCGAGCCCCTCATGGACTTTGTGTACCGCTCACTGCAGGAGTCGAGCGACATTACCACGCCGGGCGGTCGCGCCAAGGCGCTCGAGGATGCGCTGACGCTCATCTATCCGCTGCGCGATAGCTACATGATCGATACGTACTTTATCCAGATCGCCGACCTTCTGGGCCTGGATTTGGAGACGGTACGCTCGAGCTCGGGCCGTGTGTTTCGCGATGTCGCCAAACGCGAGGACGCCGAGCGTCGTCGCGAGCAGAACTACGAGCGCCAGCGGGCACAGACCGAGCGCGCAGGCAGCGCGGGCGGTCGGGTGTCCGGTCCGCAGGGGGCATCTCGCGGCGCCTGGGCGTCGGGGACGACGCCGCCGGTATCCGCACCGGTCGAGGAGGAACCGTACGACTATGTGCCGCTCGAGGCCTACGGGGCCGCGCCGGTCGAGGTCGTCGACGATATGCCGCCGATCGATGTGCCTGCTGGCATGGACGCGGCGCCCGCGGGGTCTGCTTCGACCGCTTCCGTTCCGGCGACGCCGATTGTGCTGACCGATCTGGAGCGGAAGTCTCTGGCGGGGGAGCGCGAGCTGTTGACGATGCTCACCAGCTACCCCGACCTATTCCGCACGTACACCGATCGCATCTGCTCGATTGAGTGGGTAGACCCCCGTCACGAGTCCATCGCGTGGGCCGTGCTCGCGACGCCGCCGGGCACCGACCCCGCGGCGTGCATGGACGCCGCGCGCGCGGTGTGTCCCGAGGCGGCTTCGCTTGTCAGCGCCGGGCGCATCTCGGCGACGAGCAAGCACCCCACCGAGACGAACATCGTCTTTATGCTCGATACGCTTGAGCTTTACACCATCAAGCGCCGTATGCGGGCTGCTCAGGCCAAGCTGCGCCAGGACCGGTCGCTCGACGATGACGCGCGCCGTGCATTGACCATGCAGGCCGCGCAGGATTCTTTGCGCCAGCGCGAGCTCCAGAAATCGATTGGCGGCGTGGCCGATCCGTTCCGGTTGATTGGTTTGGAGGCCGCGGGTCCCGATCAGGCCTAGATGTTGTGGTCAATCGGCATGTTATCTGCTATATCCAGTCTGAATTTTGGGTATAGACGTGTAAGTGTGTGCTAAAGTAATGTGTCCTGTGGACTACGAAGGGAGAATCTGTGCCAAATAAGACTGAGAGCACGGGTACTGGGCTGGAATCCTACGTTGCTAAGCTCATGGGCAACGGCTCAAACAGGACTTCGGTAACCGAGGACGAGATCCAGGTCGTCCTGAAGGATATCGATGTTTCTGACGAGCAGCTCAACGCGGTCTATTCCGCGCTGCGCAACAGCGGCATCCAGATTATCTCCGCGAGCGGAAACGACGACGCCCCCATGGACGTCGACGATGACGATAACGATACCGACGATTTCGATGACGACGAGGAGCACGATTCCGGCTCGCTCGACGATCATGAGCTTAAGATGGCCCGTCAGGCCGATGCCGAGATGGGTTCTTGCAAGAGCAAAAAGAAGCGCACCGTCCGCACGTCCCGTTCGCGTTCTCGCGTGCGTGGCATCGATGCCTCCACGGTGATGCTGACCGGTGACCCGGTTCGTATGTACCTTAAGGAGATCGGCAAGGTCGACCTGCTGACTGCCTCCGAAGAGGTCGATCTGGCCATGAAGATCGAGGCCGGTCTCGAGGCCACCGAGAAGCTCGAGGCCGCCGAGGCGGGCGAGATCGAGCTCACTCGCGCCGAGATGCGTCGTCTGACTCGTATCGAGAACGTGGGCCTCGAGGCCAAGCAGGCGCTCATCAGCGCCAACCTCCGTCTGGTCGTCTCCATCGCCAAGCGCTACGTCGGTCGCGGCATGCTGTTCCTGGATCTGATCCAGGAGGGCAACCTCGGTCTGATCCGCGCCGTCGAGAAGTTCGACTACCAGAAGGGCTTCAAGTTCTCTACGTACGCCACGTGGTGGATCCGTCAGGCCATCACGCGCGCTATCGCCGACCAGGCCCGTACCATCCGTATTCCCGTACACATGGTCGAGACCATCAACAAGCTTGTCCGCGTGCAGCGCCAGCTCCTCCAGGATCTGGGTCGCGACCCGACCCCCGAGGAGATCGGTGCCGAGATGGACATGAGTGCCGACCGCGTCCGCGAGATCCAGAAGATCTCGCAGGAGCCCGTGTCGCTCGAGACTCCTATCGGCGAGGAAGAGGATTCCCAGCTGGGCGACTTTATCGAGGACTCCCAGGCCATCGTTCCGCCCGATGCCGCCAGCTTCTCCATGCTGCAGGAGCAGCTCACCCAGGTGCTCGACTCGCTTGCCGATCGTGAGCGCAAGGTTATTGAGCTGCGCTTTGGACTTGTCGACGGACATCCCCGCACGCTCGAGGAAGTCGGCCGCGAGTTTGGCGTCACGCGCGAGCGCATCCGCCAGATCGAGTCCAAGACCCTGGCCAAGCTCCGCCACCCCAGCCGCTCCAGCAAGCTCAAAGACTATATCGAAAGCTAGTCAAGCAAGAAGCGCCCTCAAGCACATCCGCTTGAGGGCGCTTTCATGTAACAGGGGCCGGCAGTTGGGGCACGGGTAGTCTTTTTGGGACGGGGCTTTTTTAGCTGCCCTATCTCAATGAGCGGCTCAAGCTTTAAAGGCCCCAGATTGGGTAGCTAAAAAAGCCCCGTCCCAAAAAGACTACCCTGGGCGTCTGGTTGATTAGTCGTTGGGGACGTTCTTGAATGACTAGTCGTTTAAGAACGTCCCCAATGACTGGGTCGGAAAATTTCTTAAAAAAGTTCTTGCCCTGAGCTGATTCGTCCGTATAATAAACTTTGTTGCTTGAGAGCATGCACCTATTCCTCGGTAGCTCAATGGTAGAGCACGCGGCTGTTAACCGCGCTGTTGTAGGTTCGAGTCCTACCCGGGGAGCCAGAATTTCTCAGCCCAATCTGCTGGGCTTTAAATTCCTCGGTAGCTCAATGGTAGAGCACGCGGCTGTTAACCGCGCTGTTGTAGGTTCGAGTCCTACCCGGGGAGCCAGATTGTAAAACCCGTCGCTTTTGCGGCGGGTTTTTTCATGCCGCGATTGCTTAACGCAAACGTTGCCATATCAACATTTCGTGTCGAGGATGTAATCCCGCGACCCACCACCTCAACATGGCGCGGTCGTTGTAGAATATTGCAATGATTGCTCCCACGACATGGTGCCGCGAGCACCAGATAAGGAGATTCTTGTGTCTGAGACCATTAACGGCAGCCTGAGCGTCTCGAACGACGTTATTGCCGATATTGCCGGTTATGCCGCGATGACGTGCTATGGCGTCGTCGGTATGGCCGAGCAGCTCCAAGGCGCCGAGAGCGTGCGCCTGCTTGCCGGTCAGCGCCTCCGCAAGGGCGTGCTTGTCTCCGCCGACGAGAACGGCCTTACGGTCGACCTTCACGTCGTGCTCGAGAACGGCGTCAACATGAAGTCCGTCTGCCACAATCTTTCGAGCTCCGTTGCTTTCACCCTGCAGGAGATCGCCCAGATCGATCCCGCCAGCCTTAAGATCGGCATTCACATCGACGCGCTCAAGAGCCGTCTGAACTAGCATCCGAAAACGGAGATTCAAATACTCATGATTGTAAAGACCATTCGCACCTGTTTTCCGATCGCTGCGGCTGCCGTTTCCGACAAGGCCGAGGAGATCAATAAGCTCAACGTCTTTCCCGTGCCCGACGGCGACACCGGCACCAACATGTCGCTCACGCTCGCCTCGGTGACCAAGGAGCTTTCCGCCCTTCCCGCCGATGCCGATATGGAGGCCATCGCCGGCGCCATCACCCATGGCTCCCTCATGGGCGCCCGCGGCAACTCCGGCGTTATCACCTCGCAGATCCTGCGCGGCGTGGCCGAGGGGCTCGTCTCTGTCGATGAGCCCATCACGTCTGCCGACATCGCGCATGCTTTCCGTCGCGCCGTCAAGGTCGCCTTCCAGGCCGTCCGCAAGCCCATCGAGGGCACGATTCTTACGGTCCTGCGCGACGTCTCGACCAAGGCCGACGAGTGCGAGAAGAAGAAGTTCTCGGCCGAGGACGCGCTCGACGCCATCGTCGTCGAGGCCTACCAGTCTGTGGCTCGCACGCCCGACCTGCTGCCCGTTCTGAAGGAGAACGGCGTGGTCGACTCCGGCGCCTTTGGCTTTGCCATCTTCCTGGAAAACTTTGTTGCCGCTGCTCTGGGCCGCAGCACCGTTGTCGAGGATTTCTCCACCACGTTTGATTCCGCTGGCTCTGCCCGCGATGCGGCCCTCGGTCGCGTCGAGATCGAGGCCAACGACGACTGGGAGGGCTCGGAGTTCCGCTACTGCAACGAGTTCCTCTTTAAGGCCGACGCCCCGTTTGACGAGGACGAGTGCCTTAAGTTCCTGGGTTCCATGGGCGACTGCGAGCTGCTCGTGGGCGCCTACCCCGACTACAAGATCCACGTGCACTCCAACACCCCCAACCTGGTGCTCGAGCACATGCTGCAGCTTGGCCAGATCTATGAGGTCTTTATCCACAACATGGAGATGGAGGCCCACGACCGTACCGCTAAGATCCACGAGGACCAGCAAAAGGCCGCCGAGCCCGCCAAGGCCCTGGGTTTTGTCGCCGTTGCCGCCGGTTCCGGTGAGGCCGACATCCTCAAGTCCCTCGGCGTCGACGTGGTCGTTTCGGGTGGCCAGACCATGAACCCCTCGACCGCCGACCTGCTGGGCGCGGTGGACCAGGTCAACGCGACTTCGGTCATCATCCTGCCCAATAACGGCAATATACGTATGGCTGCCGAGGCTGCTGCTTCTGCCTGCACCGACAAAAAGGTCGCCGTGGTTCCCACCAAGACCGTTCCGCAGGCGTTCTCCGCTCTGTTCGCGGTGCTGCCCGATTCCGAGCTCGAGGACGCCGTTGCCGCCATGGTCGATGCCATCAGCGAGGTTCGCGATGGCGAGGTCACCCGTGCCGTGCGCGATTCCAGCGCCTCTGACGGCTCGCCGATTCACTCCGGTGACGTCATGGGTATCATTGCCGGCTCCATCGACGTGGTCGGCTCCGATGTGAAGCAGGTCACGCTCGACTGCATCAACCGCATGCAGGAGGAAGAGGAGGGCGACGCGCTGACGATTCTGGCCGGCGATGAGCTGTCCGATGAGGCCTTCCAGGAGATCGTCGACGCCATCGAGGAGGCTCAGCCCGACCTGGAGATTGACGCCCATCGTGGCGAGCAGCCGCTCTATCCCGTGATCTTCTCGATCGAGTAGGCATCTGCCCATGTCCGAGCTGTGCTCCGTGCCGCGCGTCTCGGAGCGCTTTGCCCAGAGCAATGCGCTCGACGAGGATATCGCGCGACTCAAATATGTTTCGGGTAAACGTGAGGAGGCCCTTCGCCGTCTGGGAATTAGGACGGTGGGGGACCTCCTTCTCCATATCCCTCATCGATATCTGGACTTTACACGCTCCTGGTCCATCGAGATGGCGCCTATCGGTACGGTGTGCACGATCGTCGCCACGGTCGATCGTATCGTTCAAAAGCAGCCCCGCCCGCGTATGCAGGTTACCGAGGTCTCGCTTGTGGACGAGACGGGCGTGCTGCAAGTCGCTTTTTTCCGCCAGCCCTGGATTGCCCAGCAGCTCAAGCAGGGCGACCGCCTGGCCGTGATGGGTAAGGTCGAATTTGCCTATGGCTTTAAGCAGATGGCCTCGCCGCATTTCGAAAAGCTCGAGGACGGGCGTGCCGCGGGCACCATCCTTCCGGTTCACTATGTGAGCGACGGTGTGAGCCAGGCTTGGATGCGCCGTATCGTGAGCGGCGCGCTCGAGATTGTCGGCAATCCTTTCGACCCGATTCCCGCGCCACTGCGCGCCAAGCGCCGCCTTATGAGCAGCGCCCGTGCGCTGCGTTCGATTCACTTTCCCTCGAGTATGGCCGAGCGCGATATCGCGCGCGCACGGCTTGCCTATGAGGAATGCCTCTATCTTCAGCTGGCGCTTCGTCTGCGCAACGACGGCGGTATGGTCGAGGTGGTTCCCTACACCCATACCGCGGGTGGTCATTTGACGGCGCTTAGGCGGGCCCTGCCGTTTTCGCTGAGCGACGAGCAGGAGGCCGCGTTCCAAGACATCCTGCATGACATGTGCGATGGCGACCACGTGATGAACCGCTTGCTGCTGGGCGATGTCGGTACCGGCAAGACCGCCGTCGCCGCCTGCGCGCTGGCAGTCGCGGCCGATTCGGGTACCCAGTCCTGCGTCATGGCACCCACGGGCGTGCTGGCGCGTCAATATGCCGATAAGACCGGCCCTTTGCTCTCGCAGGCCGGTATGTCCTGGGCGCTCCTGACGGGTGCTACCCCGGCCGCCGAGCGCGAGCGCATCCATGCACAGCTGCAGTCTGGTGAGCTCGATGTGCTCTTTGGTACCCATGCGGTCCTTTCGGATAACGTAACGTTTAAACATCTTTCACTCGTCGTTATCGACGAGCAGCATCGGTTTGGCGTGGGGCAGCGCAATGCCCTGCGTGCCAAAGGCCCAGGTGCGGACTTGCTCGTTATGACGGCCACGCCTATTCCGCGCACACTGGCGCTTTCGGTCTATGGCGACCTGGACACGTCCATCATTCGTCATCGCCCCGTTCCCGGGGCCGGCGTCTCGACGCGCGTGCTCACCGAGTCGAGCCGCGACCTGGCCTACGGTGCCATTCGCGAGGCTCATGCTCAAGGACAGCAGGCTTACGTTATCTGCCCGCTTGTGGAGCCGAGTGACTCCGCGGACGATTTGGAAGACGTTCCCGGCATTGTTCGCGACGATGAAGGTCGCGTGACGGTGCCCGTGCCGTTGCACGACACCGCGACCGAGCTCGACCGCCTGCGTCTGGCATTGCCGGGGCTTTCCGTCGAGCGTCTTCACGGCCGCATGCCGGCGGGGGAGAAGGACCGCGTGATCGACGCCTTTAAGCGCGGCGAGATCGACGTGCTCGTCTCGACTACGGTGGTCGAGGTGGGCGTCGACGTGCCCAACGCCACCGTCATGGTTATCGAGAACGGCGAGCGCTTTGGCTTGGCGGCCCTGCATCAGCTTAGAGGCCGCGTGGGCCGCGGCAGCGTGTCGGGCACGTGCCTGGTCATGACGCATTCCAAGGGCAATGGCGGTGTGTCTGCTGCGCAAGACCGCCTGCGGGCGCTCGAAAAGACCTCTGACGGTTTTGCACTTGCGCAGATGGACCTGCGTTTGCGCCACGAGGGCGAAATCTTGGGTTATCGCCAACATGGCGGTGTGACCCTGCGTTTTGTGGACCTGGACGCCGACGAGGACCTTATCGAATGGGCCCATTTGGACGCGGTCGAGCTCTTGCGGTATGCTTGCAACCTTGACTCCGTGGCGACGCGTCCCTTGCGCGATGCGGTCGCCACGCGTTATCGACATATCTTCAAGGAGGTCAGCGGAGGATGAGAATCATCGGCGGTGAATGGCGCGGCCGCAAGATCGAAGAGCCGCGTGGGCGCGATGTCACCCGTCCCACGACCGACCGCGTGCGCGAGGCATGTGCGTCCATGGTCATGTCGGCATTCGATTTCGATCTGGACGAGGTCCGCGTGCTGGATGCCTTTGGCGGCTCCGGTGCCTTGGGAATCGAGATGCTCTCGCGCGGCGCTCGCTCGCTCATCACGTTCGAGATCGATCGCAATGCCGCCCGACTGATCACTAAGAATATCGAGTCGCTGTGTCGCGACCGCTCGCGTTGGCGCGTCGTTACCGGCGATGTGTTGGCGAGCGCCCCGCGCGGCCGTGTTCCGGGCGGCCCCTTTGATCTGGTCCTGCTCGATCCACCCTATGCCTTTGGCGCCGAGCCGGTCGAGGAGCTGCTGCGCAATCTTGCCCAGCAGGGCTTGCTGGCACCAGGGGCCTTTGCCCTGTTTGAGCATGCCGCAAGCGATGCGGGCGCTCATCCGGCTGGTTTTGAGACCGTGCGAGAGAAACGCTACGGCATTACCTCGGTTGACTTGCTGCGCTGGGTGGCCGCGGACGAGTGCGACCATGCTAATGACAGCGATATTGACGAGGACGTGCCTTTGGAGGATACCCATGAATGACACTATCAACCGCGTGATCGTTCCGGGTACGTTTGACCCCATCACGTTTGGTCACATCGATGTAATCCGCCGCGCCCGCCGCATTTTTCCCAGCGTGATTGTCGCCGTGGCGGAGTCGCAGGGCAAAAACGGCGTGGGCACCACCTTTATGCTCGATGAGCGCGTGGCGTTGGCCCGCGAGGCCCTGGGCGATATTGACGGTGTCGAGGTACTGCCCTTTACCGGCCTGTTGGTCGATTTTGCCCGTGAGCAGGGTGCGGGTGCTGTGGTCAAGGGCCTGCGCGCCATGACCGACTTTGAGTACGAGCTGCAGCAGGCGGACCTCAACTATCGCCTGGACAACGAGCTTGAGTCCATTTTTGTCATGAGTGCGCCGCAGTACGGCTATATCTCGAGCTCGGTGGTTCGTCAGATCGCATCGCTCGGAAGCGATGTGTCGACGTTTGTGCCGCCCAATGTGGTCGAAGCGCTTAAACATCGCTTTTCGTGACGTTTCATATTGCCTGATGGCATGTGGTAAACTAACACGATGACATGTTACCTATGAAAGGAGACCGGATGCCGGGCGAGAATTTTCCTGGCGACAGGATCGTGAGCCTTGTCGAGGAGCTCGAGGGGCTCATCGAAGAGGCTAAGACGCCGTTCGGCAAGAATGCCCAGATGAAGGTTATCGATGCCGACGTCTTCTTTAACATCCTTGACGAGATCCGTATGAGCTATCCCGAGGAGTGGCAGAAGTCCCGTCGCATCCTCAAGGAGCGCGACGAGCTTATGGCCTCCGCCGCCGCTCAGGCCGATTCCATCATTGCCGATGCTCAGCAGCAGGCACTCACCATTGCCGGTGAGCAGGAGATCGTCCGCTTGGCGCAGCAGCAGGCCGACGATATCCGTGATCGTGCCCAGCAGTACGAGCGCGAGACGCGCTATGCGGCCGAGGATTATGCCGAGCAGGTCTTTACGCATCTCGAGGAGAACCTCAAGAGCCTGACCGGCACCGTTACCCGTTGCCGTCAGCAGCTCAACGAGGGTGCCGCCCAGCAGAACGGTCAGTGGTAATGGCTGAGTTCCTGAGCGTTACCGTCGATCTTTCCGAGCAGCTCGAGTTTCCCGGAGACTCGTATCCGCTGACCGGCAAGGTCGATGTCGCCACCTACACGGTGGGCGAGAAGGAGTACCAGCTGCAGGACGGCATTGCTTACGACGTGGTTTTTACCAATGCGGGCACCGGTGTTCTGCTCTCCGGCATGGTTCGAGCGCACGCCACCGGCGAATGCGACCGCTGCCTTGAGCTCGCCTCGTTTGATATCGCCGGCGAGATCGAGGAGTTCTACCTCTTTGAGGAGCCCGAGGATCCCGAGGCCTACGAGGACGGTTACGAGCTTTTGGGCGAGGACCGCATTGTCGATCTGGGGGAGCCCATTAACGACGCCGTTGTCATGGACACGCCGTTTGTGGTGCTCTGCAAGCCCGATTGCCGCGGCCTGTGCCCCACCTGCGGCATCAATCTCAACGTCGAGCAATGCGATTGCGCCGCCCAGGCCGAGGCCGAATGGGCCGCTGCCACGGAAAATCCATTTGCAGCATTGAAGAATCTCAATCTTGATGAGTAAAAATGTGGTAGTATCGCTACTTGCGCGTAATCGCCACACTGGATAGTTCATAAGGAAGGTCACTATGCCCGTACCTAAACAAAAGCAGGGTCGTATCCGTACCCATACCCGTCGTTCCGCCAACATGAAGATCTCGGCTGCGGCTCAGTCCACGTGCCCCCGTTGCGGCGCTGTCAAGCTCCCGCACCACGTGTGCCCCAGCTGCGGTTTCTACAAGGACCGCGAGGTTATCGTTACCGAGTAACTGTATACTCTGGATACGATGCCGTTCCAACTGGAACCACAATGGCCGGCTCAATGAGTCGGCCATTTTTGTATAAGGAGCACTTGAAATGAGTAACGTTCGCGTTTGTGTAGACGTTGTGGGCGGAGACGAGAAGCCCCAAGTTGTCCTCGACGGTATTGAGGCCGCACTTGCCGCCGATCCCGATATCGAGGTCATTGCTGTTGGCCCCGCCGATATCGTCAACCCCTTTGCCGCGGCGCACGCGCGCGTGGAGGCTCTGGAGGCCCCCGATGTCATCGCCATGGACGACGATCCCATCCGCGCCGTGATGACCAAGCGTAAGTCTTCGATCGTACTTGCCTGCCGTGCTATTAAGAAGGGCAACGCGGACGCGTTTTTCTCCGCGGGGTCGACCGGCGCCATGACGGCTGCCGCCACCGCCTACGTGACGCCGTTTAGATATTTGGTAGAGGGTAAGAAGCAGCCGGTGCGCCCATGCCTCACCAATGCGCTGCCCAACCGCGCCGGTGGCCTTACGGTACTGTGTGACATGGGGGCCAACCCCGATGTCGAGGTCGACGACATGGTCCGCTTTGCCCAGATGGGTGCAGCCTATGCCCGCGTGGTCCTGGGCATCGAACATCCGCGTGTGGGCCTGCTTGGCAACGGCACCGAGGACGAGAAGGGTTCTAACTTTACCAAGGCGTGCTTCCCGGCTATGAAAGCCGCGGTCCCCGGTTTTGTGGGCAACTGCGAGGGCACCGATCTTACGTCGGGCAATTTTGACGTTGTGGTCGCCGACGGCATGTCGGGCAATATTGCGCTCAAGGCAACCGAGGGCGCTGCCAAGTTTTTGCTGCAAGAGCTCAAGGGCGCCTTTATGTCTTCGCTCGGTACCAAGATTGCCGCGCTGCTCATCAAAAAGCAGATGCGCCAGATGAAAGCTAAGCTCTCGGGCGATGCCAAGGGCGGCGCGATCCTGCTGGGCCTTCGCGGCGTCGTTTTGATTGGCCATGGCGCCACGTCGGCCGAAGCCGTTAAAAACGGTACGCTCGCCGCGGCTCAGGCCGTTCGAGCCGGGCTTATCGAAAGCATTGCCAATTCCATGGAAGGTATCGTTTAGCAAGAGCTCCGTTACGTGGCTCAAGCTATGCATCGTGGGGTAGAATCGGAGCCGTGCTGCAATGCGGCTTCCGCCCGCGTGACACATTGTATTCCACGACTTATGAGAGGATGCGCTATGGATCGCTCCGAAATCTTTGACAAGATCGCCGAGGTCGCTGCCGACGTGCTGGGCGTTGACGTTGCCGAGATCAGTGATGAGACAACTTTTGACGACCTCGATGCCAATTCGCTCGAGCGCCTGCAGCTGGTGACGGCCATCGAGGACGAGTTTGACCTCGAGATCGATGACGAGACCCTGTTGTCGCTCACCTCCGTTGCCGACGCCGTCGACGCTATCGAAAACGCCAGGGAGGCCTAGGTCTTGGCTTTATCTCAACGACTCACGCGCGCTCAGGAAATCCTGGGCCATGAGTTTAATAACAAGGTGCTGCTACGCGCGGCGCTCACCCACCCCTCGGCAGTAGAGGGGCAGCCGGTCTCTGCCAGCTATGAGCGGCTTGAGTTTTTGGGTGACTCCATTCTGGGCGCCGTGGTTGCCCGTTCGCTCTTTGAGTCTTATCCCGAGTTCGATGAAGGCAAGCTCACGCGTCTGAAGGTATCGCTTGTTTCGGGTGCCACGCTGTCCGAGGTTTCGCACGAGCTGGGCATCGACGACATCATCATCTTTGGCGCCTCCGAGACCGGTACCGGCGCGCGCGGCCTTAACTCGGCGCTCGAGAACGTCTATGAGTCGCTCGTGGGTGCGTTGTACCTCGATGCCGGCTGGGATGCGGCGGCGGAGTTCATCCACCGCACGCTTAAGCCCCATTTGGCCTCCGAGCGTGCCGAGCACCCCGCGAACCCCAAGTCGTTCTTGCAGGAGTGCGTGCAGGCAGACGGTCACGAGCCCCCGGCATACAAGCTGGTAGGCTCCGAGGGCCCGGCACATGCGCCCACCTTTACCGCCGTGGTGCTTGTCGACGGTATCCGTCAGGGCCGCGGCACCGGCGCCTCTAAGAAAGAGGCCGAGGGAGCCGCTGCACTCGAGGCGCTCGACCGCATGGGTTACACCACCAACGGTGTGATTCTCAACAAGAAGCCCGTTTAAGCGAGGAACCGTGTATCTCAAGTCCCTTACGCTCAAAGGGTTCAAGTCGTTTGCCGACCGCGCCCATATGACGTTTGAGCCGGGCCTGACCGTCATCGTCGGTCCTAACGGCTCGGGAAAATCGAATATCTCCGATTCGATTCTGTGGGTACTGGGTGAGCAGAGCGCCAAGCAACTGCGCGGCCAGGCCATGGAGGACGTCATCTTCTCGGGCTCGTCGGCGCGCAAGCCGGTGGGCGTTGCCGAGGTCACGCTGGTGCTCGATAACTCGGACCATGTGCTGCCTGTCGACTTTGATGAGGTTGCCATCACCCGCCGCATGTATCGTTCGGGCGAGAGCGAATACCTCATCAATTCGAGTCCGTGCCGCCTGATGGATATCCAGGACATTTTGCACGATTCGGGCTTGGGTAAGGATACGCATTCCATTATCAGCCAGGGCAAGCTCGATGCCATTTTGCAGAGCCGTCCCGAGGAGCGCCGCGCCCTTATCGAGGAGGCTGCCGGCATTTCCAAGCACAAGCGCCGCAAAGAGCGTGCGCTCAAAAAGATTAAGTCGATGGACGAGCACCTTACTCGTGCCCGCGACATCAATAAGGAGATTGCCCGTCAGCTGCGACCGTTGGAGCGTCAGGTCGATCGCGCGCGCAAGTACAAAGAGCTGTCCTCGCGCGCGAACGAGCTTACGCAGATGCTGGCCGTTGACGAGCTTCGTTCGCTGCAGTCGCAGTGGAACGATCTGGAGAGCCGTTCCAAAGAGGGTGCCGCCGAGCTGGAGCTTGCGCAGTACCGCTTGGGCGAAAAGGAGCGCGAGCTCGAGAAGCTCCAGGTGATGCTCGAGGAAAAGGGCCTGTTTGTGGGCGACTTGGGCGAACAGCGCCGTCATATGCAAGATGTGGTCGGCCGTATTAACTCCGATATGCGCCTGCTCGAGGAAAAGGGACACAATATGGTGTCGCGCCTGTCCGATATGCGCGGCCAGATTTCGAGCTCCGAGCATCAGCGTCGTCGCGTGGTCGAGGAGCTCGAGGATGCACGTGCCCAGCTTGAGGAAGTGACCGGTGCGCACATGCAGGCCCAGGACGACGTTGACGCCGCCGGCCCTGCCGCCGCCGAGCTCCACGAGCGCCGTGTTGCGCTCGACAATCAGATTTCGCAGCTTACGCGCGAGCAACGCGATGTGCAGCGCGTGGCCGACAAGGCTGCGCTCGAGCTTGCCAAGGTGAAAGACTCGCTGAGCAATGCCGAGGTCGAGGACAACATGTATGCCTCGCGCCTGGAGCAGATTGACGAGCAGCTCGAGGAGGTCACGGCCTCGCTCGAGAGCCGTCGCGACCGTGCCGAGGAGCTCGACGGCGCGCTCGATCAGGCTCGCCAAGCCCAGGCCGATGCTCGCCAGGCCACCGAGGTCGCCCGTGCGGCGTTGAAGGACTTGCGCGCCCGTGAGAGCGAGTCGCGCAACAAGCTGTCCGAGGTGCGCTCTGAGCTTGCGAGCCAAAAGAAGCTCGATGCCCGTATGGCCGATAGCTCGCCGTTGGTGAGCCGTCTGGTAGGGGCATTGGGCGATGACGTAACGGGCCGTCTGGGCGACGTGCTCGAGGCGCCGCGTGAGCTTGAGGGCCTGGTCGAGCAGCTGCTTGCCGGCGATATCGATGCCCTGTTGTTTGATGACGCCGCCACGCTTGAGCGTGCCGGTCGTGCGGCTTTGGACCAAAAGAAGGCCTCGGGCGAGGCACTGCTGGTGGCGCGTGGTGTGAGCGGCTCTGCTGCTGCCGAGGGCGCTGCCGGTTCGCGTCTGGTGGATCGCCTGTCCGTGCGTGCCGGTTATGGCCCGATTGTCGAGGCACTGCTCGGCGGCTATTACGTGGTCGATGACTTGGCTTGTGCGCTGGCGGCGCCAGTCGTTGACGGTGTGACCTATGTGACGCCCGATGGCGCTCGCGTGAGCTTTGGTGGCCTGGTGCGCGTGGGGCTCGATGCCGGCGAGGCCTCGGGTGCCCTGGAGCGGAAGCGCCGCATTCGCGAGCTCGAAGGCCTGGAGCCCGATTTGGCTGCCGTTTTTGAGCATGTGTCGAACCAGGTTATCGAGGCCAATGCGGCCGTCGAGGAGGCGCGTGCCGCCGAGGGTGATGCCGCCGGCGAGATCGCCCGTCTTGAGGGCGAGCGTCGCTCGCTGCTCTCCGAGATTGGCCGCCTGGAGCAAAGCGCCAACAACGCCGAGGTCGAGCGTGCGCGCATTTCCAGGCGCCGCGAGCAGGCGGCCGAGGCCGTGAACGCCGCGCGCCCGCGCGTTGACGAGCTCACCCGTTCGCGCGACGAGGCCCGTGCGCAGGCAAGCGACCTGGGTCTCCAGATTGCCGAAGCCAACGACGAGCTCGATCGCGTGCGCCGTGACGATTCCGAGGCAGCCGGTAAGCTCGCCGATGCCAAGGTGCGCCTGGCCCAGACGAGTGAGCGCCTGCGTTCGCTGAAGGGCCGCGTGCCCGATCTGGAGCATCGCCTGGAGGGCATTGACCGCCGTATCCGCGGAACACGTCAGGCTTCGCGCTCGCTCGAGCTGCTGCGCCTGCGTGTCGATCCCATGCACGAGCGCTATTCGGCCCTGCTGGAGCGTGCATCTGATTGGGCCGCGCGCCTGCGTGACCAGGCCTCACTCGAGGAGGCAGACTCGGCTTCGCTCAAGAAAACCATCGAGGATGCCAAGGCCGAGGTCTCCCGCGCCAAGGAGCGGGTCGATGCCGCCACGGCGACACAAAACGAGTTCAAGGTCGCGCGCGGCAAGCTCGAGGTGCAGGTAGAGGCGGCCATCAAGGCCATTACCGCCGATGGCACCACCGTGCTCGAGGAAGCGCTCGTGCTTCCTGCTCCCACCGATCGCGACGCCGCCGAGCGCGAGCTCAACCAGCTCGTGCGCCAGATCAACAACCTGGGCCCTGTGAACCAGGTTGCCATGGAGGAATACGAGCAGCTCAAGCGCCGCGCCGATTACATCGAGGAGCAGCTGGCCGATCTGGAGAGCGCGCGCAAGGCGCTCACCAAGATTACCGTGGCCATCGACCGCAAGATGCGTAAAGCCTTCCTGGTGACCTTCGAGAAGGTCGATGCGAACTTCCGCGAGATCTTCGCCATGCTGTTCCCGGGTGGCCAGGCACATCTGGAGATGACCGACCCCGAGCACCCGGCCGAGACGGGCATCGAGGTCGTGGCGCAGCCGCGCGGCAAGCGCATCACCAAGATGATGCTCATGTCGGGCGGCGAGAAGAGCCTGACGGCGCTCGCCCTGCTCTTTGCCGTGTATCGCACGCGTACGGTGCCGTTCTATGTGCTGGACGAGGTCGAGGCGGCGCTCGATGACGCCAACCTGTCCAAGCTCATCGGCGCGCTCGACGTGCTGCGTTCCGATACGCAGCTCTTGGTTATCTCGCATCAGCGCCGTACTATGGAGGACGCTGACGTCCTCTACGGCGTCTCGATGCAAGCTGACGGCGTCAGTCGCGTCGTCTCGCAAAAACTCGATCGCGAAACCGGAAAGGTCGTGAATGCATAATGGGATTCTTCGATGCTCTCTCGCGCGGACTTGAGCGTAGCCGCGAGGCCCTCAACGAGGTCTTTTACTTTGGCGGTGAGGTCGACGAGGATTTTTGGGAGGACCTAGAGGACACCCTCGTCATGGGTGACATGGGTGCCGAGGTCGCCATCCAGGTCTCCGACGACCTGCGCGATGCCGCGGCCAAGAAGAACCTCAAGACCGCCCCGCAACTCCGTCGGGCCCTGGCCGAGCAGCTCGAGCAGCATTTTGTACCCGTCGAGCGCGATCCGTTCGCCGACACGCCGAGCTGCGTGCTGTTTGTGGGCATCAACGGTGCCGGCAAGACCACTACGGTCGGCAAGATCGCGAGCGCCATGGCCGCCCGCGGCAAGAACGTCGTGATCGGCTCGGCCGATACCTTCCGCGCTGCCGCCATCGAACAGCTCGATGTGTGGGGCCAGCGCGCCGGCGTCCCCGTCATAAAGCGCGACCGCGGCTCAGACCCGGCAAGCGTTTGCTACGACGTGCTCGACGAGGCCGATAAGCACGGCAGCGACCTGGTGCTCATCGACACCGCCGGTCGTCTGCACACGAGCCCCGAGCTCATGCGCGAGCTTGCCAAGGTGGTCAACGTGACGCGTAAGCGCGCCGCCAATATGGCCGCCGGCCCCATGCCCGTCTCGGTCGTCCTCGTGATCGATGCCGCGACGGGCCAAAACGGCCTGAACCAGGCGCTCGAGTTTAATGAGGCGCTGGGTCTGGACGGTATTATCATGACTAAGCTCGACGGCACGGCAAAGGGCGGTATCGCCATGGCCGTGGCCGAGAAGCTCAAGCTCCCGATCCTGCGCGTGGGCGTGGGCGAGCAGGTCGATGACCTGCAGGAGTTTAATGCCAAAGATTTCTGCCGCGCCCTGGTGGGCGAGTCCAACTAAGGAGTGACCAGTGTTTGATTCTCTGAGCGATCGCCTCAACGACACATTTGACCGCCTGCGCGGCAAGGGTAAGCTGACCGAGGCCGATATCACCTCGGCCATGCGCGACATTCGCATGGCGCTGCTCGAGGCCGACGTCAACTTTAAGGTCGTCAAGGAGTTTGTCGCCAAGACCAAGGAGCGCTGCATGACCTCCGAGGTCATGGAATCGCTGACGCCGGCGCAAAACGTCGTCAAGATCGTGCTCGACGAGCTCACCGAGATGCTCGGCTCCACCGAGAGCAAGCTCGTCTTTAGCAACCGCATTCCCAACGTCATTATGCTCGTGGGCCTGCAGGGCTCCGGTAAGACCACGGCGGCTGTAAAGCTGGCATACCTGCTCAAGAAGCAGGGCCGCTCGCCGCTGCTCGCCGCGTGCGACGTCTACCGTCCCGCCGCTGCCGACCAGCTGGCTACGCTTGGCGGAGAGATCGGCGTGCCGGTCTTTCGCGGTGACGGCGAGCACCCGGTCGATATTGCCAAGGGCGCCATCCAGGAGGCCGTCGACCACCTGCGCGATGTGGTCATCGTCGATACCGCCGGTCGTCTGCAGATCGACGAGCAGATGATGCAGGAGGCCGTGGACATCAAGAAGGCCGTCAAGCCCGATCAGGTGCTGATGGTCGTCGATGCCATGACCGGCCAGGATATCGTCAACGTTGTCTCGACCTTCGCCGAGCGCACCGACTTTGACGGCGTGATCATCTCCAAGCTCGACGGCGATGCCCGTGGCGGCGGTGCGCTTTCGGTGCGCCAGGTGACCGGCAAGCCCATCAAGTTCGTGAGCATGGGCGAGAAGCCCGATTCGCTGGAGCCGTTCTATCCCGACCGCATGGCCAAGCGCATCTTGGGCATGGGCGACGTCGTCGGCATTATCGAGAAAGCCCAGGAGGCAGCCGATGCCGAGCAGCTCGAGGCTGCCGAGCGCATGCTGCGCGAGGGCTTTACCATGAACGACATGCTCGACCAGATGAAGGCCGTCAAGAAGATGGGCGGTATGAAGGGCATTCTGGGCATGCTTCCCGGCGGCCAGCGCGCGCTCAACCAGATGGGCGGCAACCTGGATGAGGGCATCTTCGACAAGAACGAGGCCATCATCATGTCGATGACCAAGGAGGAGCGCCTGCGTCCTTCCATCATCAACGGCCAGCGTCGCGCCCGCATCGCCAAGGGTGCCGGCGTGACCCCCACCGAGGTCAACAGCCTTATGAAGCAGTGGGGCGAGATGAACAAGATGATGGGCCGCATGCGCTCGATGGCCAACCAGGCGCAAGCCGGCGGCAAGAAGGGCAAGAAGGGTAAAAAAGGCAAAAAGATGCGCATGCCCAATATTCCCGGTCTGGATGCCATGGGCCTGGGCGGCATGGGCGGCCTGGGTGGCCTGGGTGGCATGGGAACAGGTGGTCCCAAGTCCGATATGGACCTGCTGCGCCAGATGGAAGCGCAGATGCGTAATAAAAAGTGACGACTGGTTGAGTCGAGTATGGCGAAGGCCGCCTGGATGGTACTCCAGGCGGCCTTCGCCGTTCGTTCGCAGGTTTTCTCACGCGCGGAAGCGTGTTGGCGTTGAGGTGCTTGCCACTAGTGGCAGCCACAGCCCTCGTGCCCATCATGGTCGTGGTGGCCGTGGCAGCCGCAGGACTCGCCATGCTCGTGGGCGTGCTCGTGCTCGTGCCCATGGCAGTCGCAGGTGGCCTCGCCGGTCTGCGCGAGCGTGCCGGCAATGAGGGCCTCGACGCAGGCGTCGCAGCTGCCCTGGGCGCCCGCATAGACCGTGATGCCTGCCTGGGTGAGCGCGTTGATGGCGCCGCCGCCGATACCGCCGCAGATGAGCGTATCGACGCCACCGTTGGCGAGCAGACCCGCTAGGGCGCCGTGACCAGTGCCGCCGGTGCCTACGACCTGCTCGTCGAGTACCTTGCCATCCTGGATGTCATAGATTTTGAACTGCTCGCTGCGGCCAAAGTGCATAAAGATGTTGCCGTTGTCGTACGTCGTTGCCACCCTCATGGTGCCGACCTCCTTTGCTGGCCATATGGCCGTCGTCGTAGGTGTGGGGGAGTATGCGATATTGCCGCCCTCGATACTAAGTGCTCGCCCGTTGACCAGCGCGTTTGCCACCTTGCGATGCGCGCGGCTGCAGATGGCCGCCACGGTGGCACGGGCGATGCCCATTTGCTGGGCGACGGCCTCCTGATTGAGGCCTTCCAGGTCGCAAAGCCGTAGGACTTCGAGCTCATCGACCGTCATGTCGATGGCGTCTCCGCTGGCAAGGCCGTCAGGGGTAAAGCCGCGATATTCGGGAATGATCCCAACACGGCGCAATTTTTCGCGTCTTCCTGCCATACACTCTCCAAATCTGACATATGTCAACAATAGGATAACGCGTATGCGGAGTCGCTCAAGCTATTTTTGGCATATGTCAAAAAAGCTAAAGGTGCAGCATTTGCGAATGCGGCGCCGTACTGCCGTGCATTGCGTGTGCCGCCCCAAGTGTGCAATTCGATGCTGCGCGCCTGGGCTACAATAAAAATCGCTTATAGACGACTGACAGGAGGGTCAATGAGCAAAGCTGATCAACAGTTTGTAGCCATGTGCCGCGATATTCTGGACCATGGCACCACTACCGAGGGCCAAAAGGTTCGTCCGGTGTGGGAGGACGGCACCCCTGCCTATACCATTAAAAACTTTGGCGTTACGGCACGCTACGACCTGCGTGAGGAGTTTCCGGCACTTACCCTGCGTCGTACGGCCCTCAAATCTGCCATGGACGAGATTCTATGGATCTATCAAAAGAAGTCCAATAACGTGCATGACCTCAACAGTCATATTTGGGATGAGTGGGCCGACGAGACCGGTTCCATCGGCAAGGCCTACGGGTACCAGATTGGGCAGAAGAGCCATTATGCCGAGGGTGACTTTGACCAGATGGACCGCGTGCTGTACGACCTTAAGCACACGCCGTACAGCCGCCGCATCATGACCAATACGTACGTGTTTAGCGACCTGTCCGAGATGCACCTGTATCCGTGCGCCTACAGCGTGACCTATAACGTCACGCAGCGCCCGCAGGACGATAAGCCCACACTCAACATGATTCTCAACCAGCGCAGCCAGGACATTTTGGCCGCGAACAACTGGAATGTGTGCCAGTACGCCATTTTGCTGATGATGGTCGCGCAGTCGGTCGATATGATCGCTGGCGAGTTGCTGCATGTGATCGCCGATGCCCATATTTACGACCGTCATGTCGATATCGTCCGCGAGCTTATCGAGCGTCCGCAGTTTGCGGCTCCTAAGGTAACGCTCAACCCCGATGTGCATGATTTCTACGCGTTTACGACTGATGATCTGATCGTTGAGGGCTATGAGCACGGCCCGCAGGTCAAGAACATCCCCATTGCGGTGTAGGTGACGCGCATGACGTGTAAGCTTTCTGCCATTGTCGCCGTGTGCGATGACTGGGGCATTGGGTGCGAGGGTGACATGGTCGTGTCCAACCGTGCCGACATGCGTCATTTCGTGGCGTGCACCAAGGGTTGTCCGGTCATTATGGGACGCAAGAACCTGCTGAGTTTTCCCGGCGGGCGTCCGCTCAAGAACCGTCGCAACATTGTGCTCACGCGCGACGAGGGCTTTGCCCCCGAGGGCGTCGACGTGGTGCATAGTATCGACGAGGCGCTCGCCGCGGTTGCCGATGAGCCCGTTGCGTGGGTGATCGGTGGCGGCGAGGTGTATCGGCAGTTTTTGCCGTACTGCGTGGAGGCCGAGGTCACGCATAACCATTGCACCCATGCCGTGGACACGTATTTTCCCAATTTGGATGTCGATCCTGCGTGGGAAGTTGCGCGGCGCGACGGGGTTGCCACGATTGCCGCGGGCGAGGGTGACGAAGGCCTCGATTATGAGTTCGTGACATATCGTCGTGTTGATGCTTAAATCGTCTGGCGTGAACGGTATCACCGGGTTGATTGAATGCATGGGGCGGCGCTTAGCGTCGCCTCGTTTGGTATAGATGTGCTGTAAAGAAGGGTACGGGCTGGCTGCTATGACTGATGCCGTTGAGGTGCTGCGAATCGATTCCCTTAATGATGAGCGGCTCGACGCCTACGTGCGACTGACCGAGCGCGAGCTGCGCTGCGTGCTGGAGCCGCAAAAGGGCATCTTTATCGCCGAGAGCGCCAAGGTCATCGAGCGCGCGGTGCGTGCCGGATACGAGCCGGTGAGCTTTCTTTTGGGTGAGCGCTGGCTCGATCAGATGATGCCGCTGTTCGAGCGTCTGGTTGTACGCGAGGGCGCAGGTCCGGTTCCTGTGTTCGTGGCCTCCATGGAGCTCATGGAGCAGTTGACGGGCTTTAACGTGACGCGCGGTGCGCTCGCGGCGTTCCGTCGCCCGCGTCAGATTCCGGTTGATGAGTTCTTGGGCGGCGTCGTCGAGGTGGCGGGTGAGCGCCCGGTGCGCGTGTGCGTGCTCGAGGGTATTGTCGACCATACTAACGTGGGTGCGATTTTCCGCTCGGCGGCAGCGTTGAATGTCGATGGCATTTTGGTAAGCCCCACTTGCTGTGACCCGCTGTACCGCCGCTCGGCCCGTGTGAGCATGGGCACGGTGTTCCAGGTGCCGTGGACGCGCATTGGCAGCGAGGCGCGCGTATGGCCGCATGATGGGCTGGCGGCGCTGCACGATGCCGGCTTTTCGTGTGCCGCCATGGCATTGACGGATGATTCGGTGTCGTTGGACGATCCCGCGTTGCGGGAGATTGACCGGTTGGCGATCTTTATGGGCACCGAGGGCGCCGGCCTGGGCGCCAAGACCATCGCGGGCTGTGACCGGGCTGTGCGTATTCCGATGGCGCATGGGGTCGATTCGCTCAACGTGGCCGCGGCGAGTGCTGTCGCTTTTTGGCAGTTGTGTCCGCACGTGAGCAACGAGTATCACTACCAGCCGGGACTGTATCACTAGGCAGATATTTTGCACCGGGCTCTGAGTCCGGGTGTTTCGGTTGACGCCGGTCGGTGCTAAGCTGGTGCTGGCCTTGGTCTTAAATTGACGTTTTGTTGTTTGACGTGCGCTGGTGGGGAGGGCGTGTGGCTAAGAAATCTACGGCTATCGATGTAACACAGGGTGTTATTTGGCAGCAGTTGCTTTCGCTGTGCGTTCCCATCTTTTTTAGTTCGTTTTTTCAGCAGGCCTACACACTTATCGGTACCTATATCGTCGGTCAGTTTGGCGGCAAGCTCGCGCTGGGTGGCATCCAGGCCACGATGGTGCTCACGGAGCTCTGCATCGGTTTTTGCGTCGGTGTTGGCGCCGGCTGTGCTGTTATTACGGGTCAGTATTTTGGCCAGCACGATGATGAGCGACTGAGTCGTTCGGTCCATACGGCCATGACGCTCGCTCTGGTGGGCGGTATCGTCGTCTCGATTCTGGGCATAGTGTTCGTTGAGCCCATGCTGGTGCTTATGAATACGCCGCATGAACTATTGGCCGAGGGTGTGGCCTATGCTCGTTGCTATTTTGCCGCCATGGTTGCGGCGCTGCTGCTCAATATGGGAACGGCACTGTTGCGTGCCGTGGGCGACACGCGTGGCCCTGCCGTGATCATCGCTTCCGGCTGCCTCGTTAATGTGGTGCTGGATGTCATCTTCGTTGCCGTGCTGCATATGGAGGCTCTGGGCTGCGGCATCGCGGTGGCGCTGACCATTTGCTCCAACGCCACGATGATCGTGATTCGCATGATGCACGCACCGGGTGCGTGGCGGCTTTCACTCTCCAAACTCGGCATTGATCCTGGTATTTGCAAGAGCATGATCTCGTGTGGTCTGCCGCTTGGCTTTCAGTCTGCTGCGTATTCGATTTCCAACGTCTTGATTCAGGTGTCGGTCAACTCGTTTGGTGCCGATGTCACCACGGCCTGGGGTCTTTCGGGCCGCTTGGATGGCATTGTCTGGATGGTTACCGAGGCGCTTGGCGTGTCGATCACCACGTTCTCGGCACAGAACTTTGGCGCGCGCAACTACGAGCGCATGCGCAAGGGCTACCATACGTCGCTCGTGCTGTCGTTTATGCTCATTGGTGGCCTGTCTGCCGTGCTGCTGGTGTTCTCGGGTCCTCTGTCGCGTCTGTTTGTCGACGATGCTTCGATTTCGGCCTACACCACGACCATCATCCATTTTATTGCGCCGTTCTATGCGATTTTCTCGATTATCGAAAACGCGTCGGGCTCCATTCGCGGTGCCGGCGTGAGCTTGCAGCCCATGATTCTCACGATTTTCGGCACCGTCGTGCTCAGGGTGATCTGGGTGTTTGCGATCATGCCTTTCGATCCGTCGCTTGAGCTCCTGCTGCTGGTTTACCCCGTAACCTGGCTCATCACGGCCACGATGTTCGCCATCTACCACCACAGCGGCAACTGGCTAGGCCGCGCCACTGCCTAATGATCCGTATGAGACAGAGGAAAACGGATCATTGCTCTCCGTGGTGATGTCGATGATTCGTTTTCCTCCGTCCCCTTTGGATCAATTAGTATTCGATGCCTTGGCGGGCTAGGAGGCCTTCGTCGAAGTAGTGTTTGACGGGGCGCATTTCGGTTACGAGGTCGGCAAGGTCGGCGAGGGGCAGCAAACCGCGGCCAGTGAGCACGAGCTCCGTGGTGGTTGGTTTCATCGCGATTAACGCTTCGACATCTTCGCGCGTCACAAAGCCCCGTCGCATGGCTTCTCCCAGCTCATCCAAGATCAGCACGTCGACTTGGCTAATCTGTTCGCGCGCCAGCTCCATGATCTGTGCGGCACAGGCTTCGGGCGTGTCGCGGTCGGCTTGTACGATGCAAAGCCCCAATCGAGGAGCTGCGTCATGTTCGGCGCAGTGCAGCTTCTTGGCAAACTGAAGCATGAGCACGTTAAGTCCATAGCCCGTGGCGCGCAGCGCGAGCCCCAGCGCAGCCGTCGTCTTGCCCTTGCCGTCGCCCGTATAGATTTGAACCTTGCCGACTTCCAGTGATGCCATCTCTGTCCTTTCGTGCCCGGTGTCGGTTTATCGCCGGCCGGGTTGGGTATTCTAGTTAGCATTATCAACCCCAGTAGATGGAGTTCAAGCAGATGGAGATGGATGACAACAAACGTAGACGGAATATGATCCTCTACGTGCTCATCGCCTTCGTCGTCTACCTCGTGCTCTCGACCGTTCTGTTCCCCAACATCGGTCACACGCAGCAGATTACGAAGACCGATTACTCGACGTTTGTCAAAGCGCTCGACAAGAAGAGCGTCGATAAGGTCGAGTACAACACGGACGATTACTCGATTTATTACACCAAGAAGGGCGAGGACGAGAACATCGCCTACAAGACGACCGGTGTGCCGAATGATGCGGGCTTTACCGATCGCGTGCTTGAATCTGGCGCCTCGCTTGAGTCGGTCGTTCCCGATAAGAACTCGGGTCTGATGACTTACTACCTGCTTACCCTCATTCTTCCCATGGCGATTTTCTTCCTGATCGGCTGGTGGCTCAACCGCCGCATGAAGAAGGCCATGGGTGATGACGGCCCGTCGATGAACTTTGGCGGCGGCGGTTTTGGCGGCGGTGGACTGGGCAAGTCCGGCGCGCGTGTGATTGCCTCCAAGGACGTGGGCGTGACCTTTAAGGATGTCGCTGGCCAGGAAGAGGCCAAGGAGTCCCTCAAGGAGGTCGTCGACTTTCTGGAGAAGCCGCAGCGCTACGAGGAGATTGGCGCCAAGCTGCCGCGCGGTGCCCTCCTTGTCGGCCCTCCGGGTACCGGTAAAACCCTGCTTGCCAAGGCTGTGGCGGGCGAGGCTGGTGTGCCGTTCTTTAGTATTTCGGGCTCTGAGTTTGTTGAGATGTTCGTCGGCCGCGGCGCCGCCAAGGTTCGCGATCTGTTTAAGCAGGCCAAGGAAAAGGCCCCGTGCATCGTCTTTATCGATGAGATCGATACCATCGGCAAGAAGCGCGACGGCGGCGGCTTTAGTGGCAACGACGAGCGCGAGCAGACGCTCAACCAGCTGCTGACCGAGATGGACGGCTTCGATAACCACAAGGGTATCGTCGTCCTCGCTGCCACCAACCGTCCCGACAGCCTTGACCCGGCCCTGTTGCGCCCCGGTCGTTTTGATCGCCGCATCCCCGTTGAGCTGCCCGACCTGACCGGCCGTAAGAACATTCTTGAGCTGCACGCCAAGAGCGTGAAGACGCAGCCGCCGATCGACCTGACCGCGATTGCCCGCGCCACGCCCGGTGCCTCGGGCGCCGACCTGGCCAACATTATCAACGAGGGCGCCCTGCGTGCCGTCCGCGAGGGTCGCAAGCGCGCCACGCAGGACGACTTTGAGGAGTCGGTTGAGGTCGTCATCGCCGGTCAGCAGCGCAAGTCCACGGTGCTGTCCGACCACGAGAAGCAGGTCGTTTCTTACCACGAGATCGGTCATGCCATCGTTGCCGCTCGCCAGAAGGGCTCTGCGCCGGTCACAAAGATCACCATCGTGCCGCGCACGAGCGGTGCTCTGGGCTACACCATGCAGGTCGAGGAGGACGAGCGCTTCCTGACCACGCGCCAGGAGATCCTGGACAAGCTCGCCGTCTATTGCGGTGGCCGTGCAGCCGAGGAGCTCATCTTTGGCGAGATGACGACCGGCGCCGCCAACGATATCGAGCAGGCCACCAAGCTCGCCCGTAACATGGTGACGCGCTTTGGTATGTCCGATGAGTTTGGCATGATGGCGCTCGGTACCGTGCAGAACGCGTACCTTAACCAGGATACGTCGCTCACCTGCGCCCCCGGTACGGCCGAGCGCGTGGACGCGATTGTCGCCAAGCTGATCGAGGATGCGCACGACCGCGCCCTGCAGATCCTGAAGGAGAACAAGTTTAAGCTCCACGAGCTGGCTCGTTATCTGTACAAGAAGGAGACGATCACGGGCGAGGAGTTTATGAATCTCCTCACGCGTGAGAATCCGCTGATGCCAAAGCAGCAGTAATACTAGTTGCGCAGTGCTTTCGCCCCATTTGAGTGTCCACCTCAAATGGGGCGTTTTGCTTGGGAAGGGTTGTATATGAAGATCGTGGTAAGTGCCTGCTTGATGGGCGAGAGCTGCAAGTATAACGGGCTCGATAATTATCATCGCGAGCTTGTTGAGGCTTGCGAGCGCACGGGAACCGAGGTGCTCCTCGTGTGCCCTGAGGTTTTTGGCGGCCTGCCCACACCGCGCAAGCCGTCCGAGATTGTGAACGGCGAGGTCCGTACCTGCGAGGGCGCCTCGGTCGATCGTGAGTTTCGCCTGGGTGCCGAGCGCGCACTCGACATGTGCGAGCAGGCGGGCGGGCCGGAAGAGATCGCCGCGTGCATCTTACAGGACCGTAGCCCCTCGTGCGGTGCAGGTCGCGTCTACGATGGCACCTTTAGCGGCACGCTCACCGCGGGCAACGGTGTCTTCGTCGACCTGCTCCTGCGCCACGGGTACCGTGTGATTCCCGCAAGTGAATTTGACCCGAGCATGTTGGAATAGCAAATGAAAGGGGGCGGCTATCGAGTAGATGGTCGCCCCCTTTACTGGCAAGCTAAACAATTTCAACAGATATTCAATGGCGTTTGCCCAGATAAAACCTGCCAAAATAAACCTGTCCCTTTTTGGTAGGTTAAACCTGTCCCTTTTTGGTAGGTTAGGCGAGGAGCGTGTGGCCGTAGGCGTTGGCGGCCTTGATGGCGGCGGCGAACTTCTCGTCGGTGAAGGGCTCGGGGTTACCCTGCTTCCACTCGTTGGTGGCGTGCGCGTACTCGCACAGGGCAGGGATATCGGCTTCGGAAAGCCCGACCTGCTCAAGCGTTACGGGCAGGCCCATCTGCTTGTTAAAGGCGGCATAGCGCTCAAGGTTCTCGTTGTCGCCCGTGTAGGCGAACAACACGAGCACGCCCAGGCTTACGACCTCGCCGTGCAGGTAGGTGCCCTCACGCGGAATGCTGCAAGTGGCGTTGTAGAACGCGTGTGCCACGCTCGAGTTGTAGTAGTAATCGTTCTGGTTGGTCAGGTTCGAGGCATATCCCGTGTTGACCACGATGTCGAGCGCGATCTGCTTGACGGCCTCGCTCGACAGGTCCTGGCGCACGTCCTCAAGACCCTGGACGCCATAGTTAAACAGCGGCTCGGAGCAGGTGTGGGCGAGTGCCAGGCCAAGACCGGCGGTGTGCTCCAAATTTCCGGCGCTCGTGGCGTACTCGACCTCGGGCTGCTTGGACAGGGCATCGCCTACGCCGGCCCAGAAGTACTTTGCCGGTGCCTCGGCGATGATCTTGGGGTTGATGAAGATGTGCGCGGGGCGGTTGGGGTACGAATAGCCCTCGAGCGAGCCGTCGTCGTTGTAGACAACGGCAATGGCGGTCGCGGCGGAGCAGTTGGAACAGATCGTCGGCACCGTAAAGACGATCTTCTTGAGCTCGATAGCCGCGGTCTTCACGGTGTCGAGTGCCTTGCCACCGCCGCAGGCGATAAGCACGTCGGCTTTCTGGCAGGCGGGGGAGTTTACGACCTTGGCGATATTGGCGCGTGTGCTGTTGGTGCCGTAGACGCGCGTCTCCAGAACCTCGACGCCGGTGCCTGCCAGCGCGGCTTCGATACCGGGAAGTGCTGCAGCCAGTGCTCGCTTGCCACCGATGATTGCGACCTTGGTCGCACCGTATTCGGCCAGCGCGCCGGGCAGCTCGTCGAAGCAGTCCTCGCCGACGGTATAGTCGCTCATTCCGATCGTGCGCATAGCAACCTTCTTTCGTTCGATAAAGTGCTTTCAGGTATTTTGCTCCTAGAGAAGGTCCACAGCCGCGAGAAATTTCGAACGTATAAAACCGGTGTTGAGGGTTTTTCGTCGGCGCGGAACGTGCTAGCATACTCCGCATAAGCGTTGATGGGGACGAGTAGTCGGCCGTCCGCATGCTACAGAGAGCGGGGAGCGCTGAGAACCCGTGCATGCGACCGATGAAAATCACCCCGGAGCTGCGGTCCCAACGGACGTGCCGCGCAGGCACGTCTTAGTAGATATCGCCGAGATGGTCGTCGATACAGGCCAGCCGAGTAACGGATGCGAGCGCGCGGCGACGCGGGCGAGGGCATCTAAGCTGGGTGGTTAAGCGAAGAGCTTTTACGGGCAGACTGCCTGTCTTGTGGCGCTTCGTCCCAGCTTGCAGGGACGGGCGCTTTTTTGGTGCCCAGAGGGCGTGCGCGCCCATGACAAGAAAGGGGTACCGTGGCAAACGAGTACAAGCAGACGATGAATCTGCCCAAGACCGGTTTTCCCATGCGTGCCGGTCTTTCCAAGTCCGAGCCCAAGCGACTCAAGGACTGGCAGGACAACAAGGTCTACGAGCAAGTTCTAAAGAAGAACAAGGGTCACAAGAAGTTCGTGCTGCACGACGGCCCTCCGTATGCCAACGGCCCGATCCACATCGGCCACGCCATGAACAAGATCTCTAAGGACATGATCAACCGTTACTGGATGATGCAGGGCTACGAGGTTCCCTATGTCCCCGGTTGGGACTGCCACGGTCAGCCGATTGAGCACAAGGTCGAGGAGAAGCTCGGCACCGAGAAGTTCAACCAGACCTCCACGGCTAAGATCCGCGAGCTTTGCAATAAGTTCGCTGTCGAGAACATCGAGCTGCAGAAGGCCGGCTTCCGTCGCCTGGGCGTGCTTGGCGACTGGGACAATCCGTATCTGACGCTCTATCACCAGCATGACGCCGCCGACATCGAGGTCTTCAAGGCCATGTTCGACAAGGGCATGATCTATCGCGGTCATAAGCCCGTCCACTGGTGCAAGCACTGCCACACCGCGCTGGCCGAGGCCGAGATCGAGTACTCCGACGAGACGAGCCCGTCCATCTTCGTGCGCTTTGAGATGACCACTAAGCCTGCCGGTCTCGAGAGCTTCGACGGCCCGGCTGACTTCATCATCTGGACGACCACGCCGTGGACCATCCCCTCCGACCAGGCCGTTTCCCTTAAGCCCGGCGCCGCCTATGTTGCCGTTGAGCACGATGGCCGTGCCGAGGTCATGCTCGAGGACCTGGCTCCCAAGTGCTGTGAGGAGTTTGGCTGGGAGTACACCCCGGTCATGGTCGACGGTAAGCCCTATGTGGTTCCCGCTGAGACCTTCCACCACATCCACTACAAGCAGCCGATCTTTGACGGTGTCGAGGGCGTGGCGCTGCTGGCCGATTACGTCGGCGTCGATGACGGTACCGGTATCGTCCACAACTCGCCCGGCCACGGCGTCGACGACTACTTCGCCTGCCTCAAGGAGGGCATCACCGATATCTGCATGCCGGTCGATGACGACGGTAAGTTCTACACCGGCGAGGAGTTTGGTACCGGTGGCCCCTTCAGCGGTATGGATACCGACGAGGCCAATCCGCACATCATCGAGTTCCTGCGCGAGCGCGGCACCCTGGTCCTCGAGAAGAAGATCACGCACAGCTATCCGCACTGCTGGCGCTGCAAGCACCCGGTGCTCTTCCGTGCTACCGACCAGTGGTTTGTCTCGATGGACAAGACCGGTTTGCGCGAGCAGGCTGGCAAAGAGATCCGCGAGAACGTCAAGTGGTATCCGGCTCACGCGGCCAACCGCATCGGTGCCATGGTCGAGCAGCGTCCCGACTGGTGCATCAGCCGTCAGCGCAACTGGGGCGTGCCTATCCCCAGCTACACCTGCGCCGACTGCGGCGAGAAGGTCATGAACGACGCCACGCTCGACGCCGTCATCAAGCTCTTCCACGAGAAGGGCTCCGACGCCTGGTTCACCGACGCTCCCGAGAGCTACCTGGGCGAGGCCTGCGTCTGCCCCAAGTGCGGCGGCCATCACCTCAAGGCCGATAAGGACATCCTCGACGTGTGGTGGGACTCCGGCGTGTCCTGGAAGGCCGTCTGCGAGTATCGCCCCGAGCTTGAGTACCCGGCTGATGTGTACCTCGAGGGCTCCGACCAGCACCGCGGCTGGTTCCAGAGCTCGTTGCTCACCTCGGTGGGTGCCAACGGCCACGCCCCGTACAAGGCGGTCGTCTCGCAGGGCTTCACGCTCGATGGCCAGGGCCGCAAGATGTCCAAGTCGCTCGGCAACGTCATCGACCCCAACAAGGTCTGCGACGAGATGGGTGCCGATATCATCCGCCTGTGGGTCGCCTCGGTCGATACCAGCTCCGACGTCTCCATCGACCACGAGATCCTTGCTCGTACGTCCGATGCCTACCGTCGTTTCCGCAACACGCTGCGCTTCCTGCTCTCCGAGCTCGAGGGTCAGTTTGAGCCCGAGACCGACGGCGTCGCCTTTGCCGACCTGCTGCCGCTCGACAAGCTCATGGTTGCCCGTCTGACCCAGGTCCAGGCCGAGGTCGACGACGCCTACGCCAGCTACGAGTTCCCGCGCGCCTACCGTGCGCTCTACGACTTTGTGGTTACCGAGCTTTCCAACGTGTACCTCGACGCCCTGAAGGACCGCCTGTACTGCGACAAGCCCGGCTCGCTCGAGCGCCGCAGCGCCCAGACCGTGCTGGCCGAGCTCTTCTCGATGCTCATGCGCGACCTGCAGCCGATCCTGTCCTACACGATCGACGAGGCCATGGCCTATGCGCCCGCCGGCTGCGTCGATCACCAGAAGTACGCCGCGCTGCTCGATTGGTACAAGTCGCCCATCACGGTCGACGAGGCCAATGAGTTCGAGGGCGTGCTCGAGGCCTCGCTCGAGCTCCGTAGCGCTGTGACCAAGGCCCTTGAGGATGCCCGCTCCGCCGGCACCTTCACCAAGAGCCAGCAGGTCCGCGTCAAGGCGGTCGTTCCCGCCAAGATGTATGCGCTGCTGACCGGCGACAAGGCCGTCGATCTGGCCGAGTTCTACATCGTCTCCGATGTTGAGCTGACCCAGGGCGAGGAGCTTTCCGTTGCTATTGAGGCCGCCGAGGGCGAGTGCTGCGACCGTTGCTGGAACTATCGCACCACCGTCGGCGAGTACAACGGTCACGCGCATATCTGCAAGCGCTGCGCGAATGCCTTGTAGTTACGCGGTTTTACCAAACCGCGTAACAGGTTGACGCTGCAAACCCGCCAGAGCGGCAATCTGCCTTTCAGCTTCGGCGGCATGACCAGAAGGTCTATGCCGCTTCGCTTCAAGGCACCTTGCTCGCTCTGGCGGGTTTTCTCTCATATGACCCAATCCGCTGTTAGTCTTTTTGGGACGGGGCTTTTTTAGCTGCCCTACCTCAAATAAGGACTTAATCTTCGAAAGCGCTGGACTGGGTAGCTAAAAAAGCCCCGTCCCAAAAAGACTACCCGGTGAAGGGACAAGGGGACAGCCCCTTTGTCGCATTGGTGGATATGTCGTGCGTTCTGCGTATGGCAATATAAGATGGTTATTTGCGTTAAATGGAATTCGATTGTTTTGAGGGTAGGGGATTTCTTTGGGTCGTGGTGCGGATATGACGCCGCCTTTGCGTTGGCGGTTGGGTGTTGCTGGTGGGGTGGCGCTCTTTGTGTTGCTTGTTGACCAGCTGACCAAGCTTGCGGTTCGTGCTGTGGGCGATACCCTGCATATGACTGTTATCCCCGGCGTGATCGATTTTGTGTTTGTCCGCAATATCGGAGCTGCCTTTAGCATGGGCGAGGGGCATGGCATAGCGTTTGCCGTGCTGGCGCTTGCGGCTATTGTCGCCATTGCCGTGTACTTGCTCCGTGCTCCTCAGCTCGCTCGCCTAGAGGTCGTGGGTATGGCCATGGTTGCGGGCGGCGCCATCGGCAACGCGATCGATCGCCTGGCCATGGGCTTTGTGACTGATTTTATTGCCACTACCTTCATTGATTTCCCCGTCTTTAACGTGGCCGATATCGGCATTACCGCCGGTGTCGTGCTGGCGCTCATCGGATACATGTTCTTGAGTCCCGCCGCTCGCGAGGTCGATGCGACCGCCGAGCTCAATGCCCGTGACGAGGCCCGCGCCAAACGTAAAGCTAAGCAGCGTGGGGAGCGTGCCCGCAAGATTCGCGAAAGGAATGAGCGCTAATGGCCGACATCCATATTCTCGTTGCCGACGATTGCGCCGGTCAACGTCTCGACGCCTATCTGGGCGCCAACGATGGCTGTCCCACACGCTCTGCCTGCGCGCATCTGATCGAGGGAGGCGCCGTTGCCGTCAACGGCGAGACCTGCCTATCTAAAAAGTATGCCGTACGCTCCGGTGACCGCATCTCGGTCGACCTGCCCGAGCCGCATGACCCGACCGACGTGATCCCCGAGGCCATCCCGCTCGACATTCGCTATGAGGACGACTATCTCATGGTGCTCTCCAAGCAGCGCGGCCTGGTGTGCCATCCTGCGCATGGTCATGAGAGCGGCACCCTTGCGAATGCCTTGGTCTATCACTGCGGCATCGACCATCTGGGTACCGTGCAGGGCGAGGACCGCCCCGGCATCGTGCATCGTCTGGATCGCGATACCTCGGGTCTTATGCTCGCGGCTAAAGACGACGACACCCAGCGTGCGCTTCAAAATCTCATCCGCACGCGCACGCTCGACCGTCGCTATATTACGCTCGTTCACGGGCACATCGCCATGGACGAGGGCACTATCAACACCGGTATTGCCCGATCGACGCGCGACCGCGTGAAGATGGCGGTTTCCGATGACCCCTTTGCGCGCCAAGCCATCACGACCTTTAAGGTCCTTGAGCGCTTTGATTCCACGCGTTTCGACGACGGCTACACGCTTGTCGAGTGTCACCTGTTTACCGGCCGCACGCATCAGATTCGCGTGCACATGCGCCATATCAACCACGCCTGCGTGGGCGATCCACTCTATGGTAAGTGCGATGCTCGTGCCGATCAGAGTTTGACCAGGCAGTTCCTGCATTCCTGGCGTGTGGCGTTCGATCATCCCGTGACGGGGGAGCACATCGAGTGCCGTGACGAGCTGCCATGGGATCTTGCGGCGGTTCTGGATGATCTGGCCCCGCGTTCGCTGGGTCGCACTGCCGCTGGCAACGAAATCGTCCCTCAGCTCGGTCTGCTCGAGGCCTAGCCAGTATTAGGTGGTTTCTTGAACTCCGTAAGCCTGCGGTAAGATATACGGTTGTTTACGTCACGCGTTCCTGGGAGCCTGCATGCTCGCCTTTTTACAAACCAACACACCTATCGTGATCTTCAACCAGATTGTCGTCACGCTGCTTACGGTCTGCTTTCTGTACCAGGTGGTCTTCTTTGTCATCGGCGCTCTTCGTGGTGAGGTCGCGCCTCCCAAGGCCAAGAAGCTCCATCGTTATGCCTTCTTTATCGCGGCGCATAACGAGGAGGCCGTGATCGCCAACCTCGTGCGCTCCATTAAGGACCAAGATTATCCGTCCGAGCTTATCGAGGTCTTCGTGGTCGCCGATGCCTGCACCGACAACACGGCGCAGCTCGCGCGTGAGGCGGGCGCCGTCGTCTATGAGCGCAATGACTTGGCCCGTAAAGGCAAGAGCTGGGTCATGGACTATGGCTTCGACCGCATCCTTAACGAGTATCCCGATACGTTTGAAGGCTACTTTATCTTCGATGCCGATAACGTTATCGCCCGCGATTACGTGTCCAAGATGAACGATGCTTTTGACCAGGGCTTCCATGTTGTTACGAGCTATCGCAATTCCAAGAACTTTGGCAGCTCGTGGATCTCGGCAGCTAATGCCACGTGGTACCTGCGCGAGGCGCGCTTTCTCAACAACGCGCGCAACATCTGTAAGACGTCTTGCGCCGTTTCGGGTTCGGGCTACCTCATCTCCGCCAGCGTTATCGAGGGTATGCACGGCTGGCAGTTCCACACGCTGACCGAGGATATTCAGTTCACCACGTTCTGTGCCATTCACGGCATTCGCATTGGCTATGCGCCGGCGGAGTTCTTTGACGAACAGCCCGTGACGTTTAAGGCATCCTGGAAACAGCGTATGCGTTGGACCAAGGGTTTCTACCAGGTGTTCTTTACGTACGGTAAGCACCTGGTCAAATCGACCTTCCGCTATCATCGCTTTGCCGCCTACGACATGTTTATGACGATCGCACCGGGCATGCTGCTCTCTCTGATCTCGATGCTCGCTAATGCGACGTTCCTCATCGTGGGCGGCCTTTCGCACGGTTTCTTGGCTACCGAAGTCGAGATGCAGGCGTGTGCCGCTTCGCTCATTATGACCTTCGCTATGATGTATCAGACTTTCTTTATCCTGGCGCTGCTCACGACTATCTTTGAATACAAGCATATTCACTGCGCGCAAAAGTGGCGTCTGGTAACCAACCTGTTTACCTTCCCGATCTTTATGTTCAGCTATATCCCCATTACGGTGGCAGCGCTGTTCTTGAAGGTCGACTGGGTGCCGACGCAGCACGCCGTAAGCGTTACCCTCGACGAGGTCATGCAGGGCGCCAAATAACCACCATCAAAACCACCACAAAGGGGATATAGAACCTTTGCGGTGGTTTTACGTTTGAGCGCTCAGTTGAGGGGTTTCGATGTTCTATATCCCGTTTTGGATTTGCATCTTTGCCGGCGCGGTGATTGATGCCCGCGAGCGGCGGTTTCCCAATGAGCTTGCCGGCGCGTGTGCGGTGGCGGCGTTTGCAGGCGTCTGGCTCGACAAGGGCGTTAACATGGCGCTTGACCACGCCGGTCTTGCGGTCATCGTCTACCTTGCCCTTGTGCTTACTGAGTCACTCTGGCGTCGCCTTCGCCATGCCCCTGGCGTTGGCATGGGGGATGCCAAGGCGCTCTTTGCCCTTTGCGCCTTCGATCCCCTGGGCGGTGTCGTCGCGTTTGCGGCTGCGCTTCTGACCCTTGCCGCCGCCTGTCTCATCGTAAAATCGCGCTCGCTGCCTTTGCTGCCGTTTTTGGTGCCAATATTTGCCATAATCGAGTTCGTGGGTAGTACGCTGTAACCGTTTGCGCGCCCTTTTTAAGGAGCATGCCATGGCAATCAATCAACAGACAGCCGCCATCAAGGCGCGCCTGGATCGCATTCCCGCGGCGTTGTCGCCCGAGCTGGTCGAGCGTATTGCCGCCGACCGCGCCTCGGGTGTCGTTAATCCCTATCGATGCGGTGACGACCAGGCCATCCGCCGTGTCGATCGGGCCGCAGACGAGGGCACGCTTATGCGTCCGGCCTTTATGCGCGATATCGAAAAGATTCTGCATCTGCCAGCATACACACGTTATGCAGGCAAAACGCAGGTCTTCAGTTTTCGCAGCAACGACGATCTGTCGCGCCGCGGCCTGCACGTGCAGCTTGTCTCGCGCATCGCTCGCGATATCGGGCGTGCTCTGGGCCTCAACTGCGATCTGATCGAGGCGATTGGCTTAGGCCACGACTTGGGCCACACGCCCTTTGGCCATGCCGGTGAGCGTTTCCTCAACGACATCTATCATGAGCGCACGGGGCGTTATTTTTTCCATAATGTGCAGTCGGTCCGCGTGCTCGACGCGCTGTACGGCCGCAACGTGTCGCTCCAGACGCTCGATGGCGTACTGTGCCACAACGGCGAGTACGAACAGCGTGTTTTTGAGCTTTCGGACATGGGTTCCTTTGACCAGTTCGACCGAACCGTCGAGGAATGCATTGCCACGGGTTATAGCGTAATTGAGCACCTGCGCCCCATGACGCTCGAGGGCTGCGTGGTTCGCATCTCGGATATCCTTGCCTACGTTGGGCGCGATCGCCAAGACGCCATTGCGGCGGGCCTGCTGTCACCCGACGCCTTTGACGATGACCTGGGCGGTGCATACAACAGCTGGATCCTTACGCATGCCTCTATCGATATCGTCGAGCACAGCTATGGCAAGCCGCGCATCGAGATGAGCGAGGACCTGTTTGAGGAGATCCGCCGGGCCAAGCGCGAGAACTACGAGAAGATCTATAGCAAGGGCGGCATAGAAGGCGACTCCGAAGCGGAGCTGCGCGAGGCCTTCGAAAAGCTCTATGACCGTTGCCTGCGGGATATAAACGAAGGCGACGAGTCCTCGTATATCTTTAAGCACCACATTTCTCGCATTGAGCAGCAGCTTTCCTACTACGATCGCACCTATGCATGGCAGGACGATAAGGACCAGACGGTCGTGGATTACATTGCGAGCATGACGGACGGTTATTTCTGCGAGCTCACGAGCAAGCTGTTCCCGGGATTGATGTTTCCGCACCGTACCTATATTAACGAACGGTAGTTCGTATATATTCGGTATACTGTTCATGGAAAACGTTTTTGAATGATGCACGGGATGGCTATGGACGACCTTTTTTCTGCTTCGACGCGTGAGCGTTCCTTTCAGAATGCGCCGCTTGCGGTGCGCATGCGGCCCAATTCGCTCGACGAGTACGTGGGCCAGCAAAAGGCCGTCGGTAAGGGCTCGTGGTTGCGTGCCGCGATTGAGCATGACGTGCTGTCGAGTGTGATTCTGTATGGGCCGGCCGGTACGGGCAAGACGACGCTGGCCCACATTATCGCCAACCATACCAAGAGCGAGTTTGTCGAGGTCAGCGCCGTGACGGGCACTGTGAAGGACCTTCGCCGCGTGATTGACGAGGCCAAGACGCGCCTGAATACGTACGACCGTCGCACCATTCTTTTCATCGACGAGATTCACCGCTTCTCCAAGTCGCAGCAGGATGCCCTGCTGCATGCGGTTGAGAACCGTACCGTCATTATGATTGGCGCTACGACGGAGAATCCGTACTTCGAGGTCAACTCGGCGTTGCTCTCGCGCGGTCGCGTGGTGGAACTTGAACATTTAAAGGACGAGGATATCGCCACGCTTATCGAGCGTGCGCTCGAGGCGCCGCAGGGTTTGAACGGCAAGTTCTCGGCCGATGAGGATACGGTTAAGACCATCTGCACGCTGGCTGCGGGTGACGCTCGCTCGGCACTCACGACGCTCGAGCTTGCGAGCGAGATTGCCGTCACGCGTCCCGATACCGAGGGAACGCCAGCGCCGGCGGCGGGGGAGCGTTATCCCATTACCGTGGATGACGTAAAGATTGCCAATCCGCGCCGTGGTTTTTCGTATGACAAAAACGGCGACATGCACTACGACATCATCAGCGCGTTTATTAAGTCTATGCGCGGCAGCGACCCCGATGCCACGATCTATTGGCTCGCGCGCATGATCGATGCGGGGGAGGATCCTAAGTTTATCGCTCGCCGTATTATGATTCAGGCTTCTGAGGATGTTGGCAACGCCGACCCGCAGGCGCTATTGGTGGCGCATGCCGCGTTTAAGTCTGCCGAGGTCATCGGTTATCCCGAGTGCCGCATTAATCTGGCTCAGGCTGCACTCTATGTGTGCTTGGCGCCAAAATCCAACGCGTGTGAGGCCTCGATTGATGCGGCGTTGGCCGATATTCATTCAAGTGGGCTGCGCGAGGTGCCGGGCTATCTACGCGATCGTCATCGCCCGGGCAGCGACGAATACGGTGTGTATAAGTATCCGCATGATTATCCCGAAGGCTGGGTCGATCAACGCTATTTGCCCGAGGGGCTGGAGCGCGGTGCGTTTTGGCAGCCTGCCGGCCGCGGCTGGGAAGAGTGGCGTGTAGAGCAAAGCGAGCGCGACCGTAGCGGGAATGCACCGAAGTAGCTGCTGGTAATTTTGTCTCACGTTGCTGCTTTTGGCATGTTCGGCCACCTTTGGGGTACCATGAACAGCGTCTGTATTTCGATTCCTTCGGGAGGCTTGTATGAGTCCCATCCAAATCGCCCTGCTGCTGCTCGCCGTTGCCGGCGTGTGGGCTGTCATCGAGCTCGCGCTCACGCTGCGAAAGACCCGCACTGTCGTTGATTCGCTCGACAAGACGGTGAGCGACCTTAACAACACCATCGCCGAGGCTCAGCCCGTGGTTGCAAAGCTCGATGGCGCCGTCGATGAGCTCACCCCCGCGCTGGCGCAGGTTGAGCCGCTCCTCAAGTCGAGCAAGACCGCCGTCGACGCCCTTACCTCCAATCTCGTAGAGGTCGAAGCCGTGGTTCGCGACATTTCCGAGGTTACGGGCAGCATGGCCGAGGCCAGCAATGCCGTGTCGAGTGTGACCGACTCTGCGGCCGGTGCCGTTCAGAAACTCTTTAACAAGGTGAAGGCTCCCGCGGTCGACGCCGAGCATAATCTTTCCGCTGCCGCCGAAGCCGAGCAGCCGACCGAGCGTGTCCTGATTGGCGAAGCCGGGGACGATGCCGCTGCCGGTGACGATGATGCACAGAAGCCTGCTGCTAAAGCAGCCCGGTATTACACCTACACGCCCGCCGAGACCTCCGAGGAGTCCTGCGATGAGTAGTGAAGCAACTTGCTCTATCACGCTGACTGTTGCCGGGGATCCGCGTCTGGCACGCTTGGTGCGCATGACGGCGGCTAATGTCGGCGCGCTGTGTTCCATGTCCGTCGATCGCATCGAGGACATTCGTATGGCTGCCGAGGAGGCCTTCATCTTTGGCTGCACGGCCGTTGATTCTGACGTTATCTCGATCAAATTCGATGTCGACGAGTCTCACGTGGGCATGACCTTCACCTTTGGCGACCAGGCGACTGTCGATGAGGATGACCAGGCCGCCGTATATGCCGAGCTCATTCTGGCAAGCGTGTGCGATTCCTACGAAAAGACTGCGGCGCCCCTGACGCTTTCCCTCGATCTCAAGGCGGATATCTAATATGACCGAACGTTCCCGGAGCGGTAAGACCGCTTGGGACAAGGAGAAAACCCGCGAGCTGTTTCGTCGCTACAAAGAGACCGGTGATCCGGACGCCCGCGAGCAGCTCGTCATGTCCCATATGAACCTGGTAAGGTTTCTTGCCAACAAATTTAAGAATCGCGGCGAGCCGCTCGACGACCTCATGCAGGTCGGCTATCTGGGTTTGCTCAAGGCTATCGACCGCTTTGACCCCGAGCGCGGACTTGAGTTCACCACGTTTGCCACGCCCACCATCTTGGGTGAGATCAAGCGTCACTTCCGCGACAAGGGTTGGAGTGTGCGCGTTCCGCGTCGCCTACAGGAGCTCTCTGCCAAGGTTAACCAGGCCACCGACAAGCTCACTAACGAGCTACAGCGCTCGCCTAAGGTTGAGGAAATCGCTGAGTACCTAGACGTGACCGTTGACGAGGTGCTGGAGGCCATGGAATCGTCCTCGGCCTATACCTCGGTGCCCATCGAGGCCCCCGGTGCGTCCGATTCTGACGACGCGCCTTCAATTCTCGACCGTTACGCCGACGACGACAACGAGCTCGACTTTACCGATGACCGCCTGGTGATTGAGGAGGCCATCCGCGATTTCTCGCCGCGCGAGCGCGAGGTTATCGAGCTGCGTTTCGTAAAGGGCATGACCCAGATCGAGATCGCCAAGAAGCTGGGCATCTCGCAGGTGCAGGTCTCGCGCCTGCTGCGCCGTACCCTTAAGAAGGTTCAGGACAAGATCGACCCCGACGGAGTGATGGTTCGTTCATGAGTGAACACCCCCAACAAACCGATCGCGCGCTGCGCGATACCCGTATTCTGACGCTTCGCATTTGGGCCGTCGTCGGCTGCATTGTCATCGCCGCCGTCATCTTTAACCTTATGGGTATTTTGGCGCCGGTTATCGAGTTTCTAGCTGTTGGTTCCATCATCGCTTTTGTGATGTCGCCGATCACTAACTGGCTCGAGCATCACGGCGTCAACCGTGGCATTGGTTCGCTCATCGCGCTGATCGTGGTCGTTGCTGTGCTCGTCGGTGTCGTTTGCATCTTGTCGCCGATTCTCTTTGGCCAGATCATGGAAGTCCTGAGTCGCCTGCCTGAGCAGCTTCGTGTTGCGGGCGGTGATCTCAACGAGATGGTCTCGCATGCCAAGACGCTCAACAACACGCCGCTCAAAGAGTATCTGGACGATAATCTTTCTTCGCTGGTTACCGTGGCGTCCAAGTATGTGTCTCAGATTGCCGCCGAGCTTGGTCGCGGTGTATTCCCGTTCATTACCAATACGGCCTCGCAGCTGTTCGTCATCTTCCTGGGTCTGGTGCTTGCCTATTGGCTGGCCTGCGACTATCCCCGTATGCACCACGAGGTCTGCACCATCATAGGGCAGGAAAAGGAGACCTCGTACCGCTTTATGGTCGCGATTCTTTCGCGCTCGGTTGGCGGTTATATGCGCGGCATGGTCGTGACGTCCATCTGCGGTGGCATCCTGGCCTTTATCGGCTTTACGCTCATTGGCCATCCCTACGCGGCGCTCATGGCCATCTTTACGGGCATTATGCACTTGGTCCCGGTTGTCGGTCCCTGGGTGAGCGCGGCGATCGCCACGGTGCTCGGCTTTATGTTCAGCCCGATGCTGGCTTTGTGGACCTTGGTCGTGACCATGGTGGCGCAAAATGTCACTGACAACGTCATTTCGCCTAAAGTCATGCAGAGCTCGGTCCAGGTGCATCCCATCATGAGCCTGACGGCACTCGTTATCGGTTCGGCGCTTATGGGCGCCATCGGCATGGTTATCGCCATTCCGCTGTGCGCGGCCCTCAAGGGCATTTTCGTCTACTACTTTGAGAACGAGACCGGCCGTCAGCTCGTGGCATACGACGGCGCCGTGTTTAAGGGCACGCCCTATCGCGATACCGAGGGCAACCCGGTTGCCGCTTATGACGCGCTTGGAGACGATACGTTCATCTATGAGTCCGAGCTCATCGGTAACGAGACTGCGCCCGAGGCCCAGGCCATGCCCAGGCCCGAGCTCGATAACCCCTGGATCAAGCTCTCGGGCCTTCAGCCCGATGCTACGGGCTTTTTCAAGAATCCCTTCGCCAAAGACGACGATTCCAACTCGGACGACGATACCAATACCGGCATCGACGGTTCCATGGACGATGATGAGCAGTAAGCCATTTCAAGTTCAAGTTCATAGGCAATAACGTGCAAATTCGCTGGAGGGTCGCTGTTTGGCGACCCTCTTTTTTGCACTTGCGCGGTGGGATGGTAATATCGTTACGTTTGAACTGTTTCGATGTGAAACCGAGGAGATTCCCTCTATGAGTGCTGACTACCCGTCAATGACTACGGCTGAGATTCGCTCTAAGTTCCTCAACTTCTTTGAGGAGCGCGGTCTTAAGCTCTATCCTTCTTCGTCCCTCGTCCCCGACGATCCTTCGCTGCTGCTTGCCAACGCCGGCATGAACCAGTTTAAGGAGTATTACCAGGGCAAGAAGACCATGAAGGAGATCGGCGCTATCTCCTGCCAGAAGTGCGTCCGCACCAACGACATCGACTGCATCGGCGAGGATGGCCGTCACCTGTCCTTCTTTGAGATGCTCGGCGACTTCTCCTTTGGCGGCGTCTCCAAGCAGCAGGCCTGCGCTTGGGCCTTTGAGCTCATCACCAAGGAGTTCAAGCTGCCGCTCGACCGCCTGTACTTCACCGTCTTTACCGAGGACGACGAGACCCATGACGTGTGGCGCTCTCTGGGCGTTGCCGAGGATCACATCTCGCGTCTGGGCGAGGACGACAACTTTTGGGCCGCCGGCCCCACCGGCCCCTGCGGTCCGTGCTCCGAGATCTACTTTGACATGGGCGAGGAGGTTGGCTGCGGCAGCCCCGACTGCAAGCCCGGCTGCGACTGCGACCGCTTCCTGGAGTTCTGGAACCTCGTCTTTACCCAGTACGACCGCCAGGAGGACGGCTCCATGCCGGAGCTGCCGCACCGCAACCTCGATACGGGCATGGGCCTGGAGCGCATGGCCGCTATCATGCAACACAAGACCGCTAACTACGACGGCGATCTGATGCAGCACCTCATCAAGCTGGGCGAGGAGATCAGCGGCAAGACCTATGACGCCGACGATTACTCCGGTGCCAGCCGCTCGCTGCGTATCATCGCCGATCACTCCCGTGCCGTCGACTTCATGATCTCGGACGGCATCCTCCCCGGTAACGAGGGCCGCGAGTACGTCCTTCGCCGCCTGCTCCGCCGCGCCGTGTTCCACGGTCGCCTGCTGGGCATCGAGGGCGCCTTCCTGACCAAGTTCATCGACGAGGTCAACGCTCAGATGGGCGAGGCCTATCCCGAGCTGCTCAAGAACGTCGCGCTCGTCAAGGGTATCGTCGCCTCCGAGGAGGAGCGCTTCTCCACGACGCTCGACAACGGCCGCGTTTACCTGGACGAGGCCCTGGCCGCGCTCGCCGACGGCGCTGTCCTTCCGGGCGATGTTGCCTTTAAGCTGCATGACACCTTTGGTTTCCCCATCGACCTGACCGTCGAGATCGCCGGCACCGCTGGCCACGACGTCGACATGGACGGCTTTACCGCCTGCATGGAGGACCAGAAGGCCCGCGCCCGCGCCAATGCCAAGGGCGACGCCTGGGGCAGCTTCAACGACGTGTGGGTTGAGCTTTCCGACAAGGTCGCCGCGACCGAGTTCGACGGCTATGACAACGACGCCATCGAGGGTGCCAAGGTCGTCGCCATTGTTCGCAACGGCGAGTCTGTAGAGTCCGCCGCTGCGGGCGAAGATGTCGAGGTTGTGCTCGACCGCACCCCGTTCTATGCCGAGATGGGCGGCCAGCAGGGCGACGCCGGTAAGCTATCCGCCGAGGGCGTTGCGCTGACGGTTTCCGATACCAAGAACCACAACGGTCTGTATGCTCACGTCGCCCACGTTGCCGAGGGTACGCTGACCGTCGGCGCCACCGTGACCGCCGCGCTCGACGCCGAGCGCCGTGGCTTCCTGCGCCGCAACCACACCGCCACGCACCTGCTCGACGCCGCGCTTAAGCAGGTCCTGGGCGAGCATGTCTCCCAGGCCGGCTCGCTGGTGACGCCCGAGCACCTGCGCTTTGACTTCACCCACTTTGAGGCCCTGTCCTCCGAGCAGCTCAAGGCTGTCGAGGACCTGGTCAACCAGCAGATCTTCGCTTCCAAGCCGGTCGTGACCCGTGTTATGGGCATCGATGAGGCCAAGGCCGCCGGCGCTGTCGCCCTCTTTGGAGAGAAGTACGGCGACGTTGTCCGCGTTGTCTCCGTGGGCGCCGAGGACCAGCCGTTCTCCCGTGAGCTCTGCGGTGGCACCCATGCCGCCAACACTGCCGAGATCGGCCTGTTCAAGATCATTTCCGAGTCCTCTACGGGCTCCAACGTCCGCCGTATCGAGGCCGTGACCTCCAAGGGCGCTCTCGATTACATGGCCGACCGCCTGGCACTCGTCGACGCCGCTGCCGCTGCGCTCAAGTGCCGCGTCGACGAGGTTCCCGCCCGCGTTGAGAACCTGCAGGCCGAGCTGCGCGAGACGGCCAATAAGCTCAAGAAGGCCCTGACCGGTGGCTCCTCCGACGCTATCTCCAATGCTATCGAGGGAGCCGTCGAGCTCGACGGCTACAAGCTCGTCGTCGCTCAGCTCCAGGGCCTTGAGGCTGCTGACCTGCGCAACGTCTGGGATACCGTGCACCAGAAGGTTTCCGGCCCTGTCGCCTGCGTCGTCGCCAGCGTGACCGAGAAGGGCACCCCGGCCCTGCTTGCCGCCGGCTCCGATGACGCCGTCAAGGCCGGTTTCCACGCCGGCAACGTGATCAAGCAGATCGCGGGCCTGGTCGATGGTCGTGGTGGCGGCCGTCCCAACATGGCCCAGGCCGGTGGCAAGAACGCTGCCGGTATCGCCGATGCCCTCGCGGCCGCTAAGACCGCGCTGGGCGCCTAAGAACCGAAGTAGTCGTTGTGGTCGCGCTCGCACTGGACATAGGGGAGACCAGGATTGGCATTGCCGTCTCGAGCCGTGATGGCAAGATGGCGATGCCCGTCAAGGTACTCCCGGCCGCCGAGGTTACCGGTATGGCTAAGACGTTCCGTTACCTGGTTGAGGACTATGAGCCCGACATCCTGGTAAGCGGACGTCCCTTGACCATGGCCGGTGAGCCTGGTCCTCAAGCCGAGCGCGTTGCCGCCGTGGCACAAAAGATCGCCGACGAGCTCGATCTTCCGTTGGAGTTTGAGGACGAGCGTCTGTCCTCGCAAGAGGCAAAGCGTATCTTGCGCGAGCAGGGCCTCAACGAAAAGCAGATGAGGGGCAAGATTGACATGATTGCCGCCAGCCTGTTTTTGCAGACATGGCTCGATCGTAAAAACGAGGAGGTTTCGCATGCCTAGCGCTTCCGATCCGCGCCAGCCGAATCGTACACGTCAGCCCGAGTCGCGCCCTGCCCAGCCTGGCCAGCGTCCGGCACAGCCGACGCAGCGCGCAGCTCAGCCTGGCGCGCGCCCGGTGCAGTCCTTCGCTCGTTCAGCCCAACCTGCTCAACGGACGGGTCAGCAGCCTTCTGCTCGTTCGGTTCAGCATCCGGCTTCTCGCGCGGCTCAGCAGCCCACTGCTCGTACGGCCCAGCCTGCAGGCGGTACCCGCTTTAAGCAGCAGGCACCTGCCCGGCGAACGCAGGCTACCCAATCGCATTCGCATCATGCTCGCGGTTTGCGTGTCGTAGCTCCGGCGACCCGCTCGAGCTACGACACGCGTGCTCGACGCGGTGCTCAAAAGAAGAGTTCTCCGGTTCCCATGATCATCGGCGTTGTGGTGGCGGTGCTCGCGCTTGCTGCGATCGCTTTCTTTGTCGTGCCGGCCGTCAAGGGCTTCTTTGCCGGTGAGGATACGAAGGTTACGGCTGGTCAGCAGGTTACGGTGACCATTCCCGACGGTGCTTCGGGCGACACCATCGCCTCGATCCTCTCCGAGAACCATATCGTCGAAAATCCCAAGGATTACTATGCGGCGGTCAAAAAGCTCAATGCCGATATGTCGCTCAAGCCTGGTACCTATTCGTTCACCACATTCATGGATGCGACCAAGGTTGTTCAGCAGCTCATGGAAGGCCCCAATGCGGGCTCCAATGCGCTTACTATTCCCGAGGGTCTAACGGTCGATCAAGTCGCCGACCGTGTGGCCCAGGCCTACGACAGCATCTCTAAGGAAGACTTCCTCAACCAGGCCAAGGCCTCCAACTACGTGGACGACTATAGCTTCCTTAAGGGCGCCGCCAACGATTCGCTCGAGGGTTTTCTGTTCCCCAAGACCTATTCGCTGGGCAAGGACCCGAGCGCCGATGACGTTATCCGTGCCATGCTCGATCAGTTCAACACCGAGTACAAGTCTCTCGATTTTGCCGGGTGCGAGGCCAAGATCAAAGAGCGTTACGGCGTGGAGATGTCCGATTACGACATCATCAATCTCGCTTCCATCGTTGAGCGCGAGGGTCTCAACGCCGAGCAGCGCGCACATGTCGCCTCGGTCTTCTACAACCGCCTTGCCGGCAAGCTCGACGGTCTGCGTTATCTCAACAGCGATGCGACCATGATGTATGTCACCGGTGGCGAGGTTTCCGCCGACGACCTGCAGAGCGATAGTCCATACAACACCTATAAGCACGAGGGTCTGCCACCCACCCCCATCTGCTCCCCGTCGCTCGAGGCACTCAAGGCCACGCTTGAGCCGACCGACTCCGATGACCTGTATTTCTACATTACGCAGGACGAGGAGTACTTCTCGCAAACCTACGAAGAGCACCAACAGTCTTGGAATTTAACATGAGGATTTTCAGCCCCAAACGATATGTTGCATCCGTTGACCGCATCGACCTTGATACCCTGTGGGCCGACGGCAAACGCGCCATTCTGCTCGATCGCGATAACACCCTGGTGCCGCGCGACACCGAGCAGGTTCCCGCCGCGGTTTCCGCTTGGCTCGACGCCGCCCGCGCCAAAGGCTTTAAGCTGTGCATGGTGTCTAACAACTGGCATCGCGATCAGGTCATGAGCTCGGCACGCGAGCTGGGACTCGAGGCCATTAGCCACGCCATGAAGCCGGCTCCGTTTGCCCTCAAGGCGGGTCTTAAGCGCCTCGGCGCCACGGCCGACGAGGCGGTGCTGATCGGTGATCAGCTCTACACCGACGTGTGGAGCGGCAATTTCGCCGGCGTCGATACCATCCTGGTAAAGCCGCAGGCCACTCAGGACCTGTGGTATACGCAGATCTTCCGTATCTTTGAGCGCCGGGCCCTGCGCGACCTTCCCTGCGAGGAATAGGTCTCGCTATGTCCCAGCACACCAAACACGGCTGCGACCATATCTTCTTTATCGGCTTTTTGGGCGCGGGCAAATCGACGCTTGCGCGCAACGTGGGCACTATGTTCAAACGTCGCTTTATCGATACCGACCGCCTTGTCGTGCGTCGTTGCGGTAAATCGGTGACCGAGATTTTTGAGACCGAGGGCGAGGAACGTTTTCGCGAGCTCGAGACCTCGGCGCTCCGTTCGCTCCAAAGCGAGCGCAGCCTGCTGGTTTCCTGCGGCGGAGGTATCGTCGAGACTCCGGTGAATATTGAGCTTATGCACCAGATGGGAATCTGTGTGTATCTCGAAGGTGACTTTGAGGATTCGATTCGCCAGATTCGTCGGTCCGACACGCGTCCCGATTTCCGTTCGCCCGAGCATGCCGCGCGCCTGTTTGAGCATCGCCGTCCGCTATATCGCCAGGCCGCCGATATTACCCTTGATATTCGCAACAAGTCCTTCGAGGACGTTTCCTACCTTTGTGCCGAGATGCTTTTGGAGCGTGGGCTGCTATGATTCGCCGTCAACTGATCAATTTTCAAAACCGCAGTGTCGATGTCCGCGTCGGATTGGGCGCGTTCGAGGAGCTGTCGCGCATGTTTGCCTCGGCTGTGGGCAAGCCTAAGCGCGCGTTGGTGGTTTGGAACGACGCCACGTCAGAGCATTTTGGCGAGGTCGTCGAGCATGCGCTGGTTGATGCCGGTTTTGTCGTGTCGCAGCTCCCACTCGAGGTTTTGCCTGCTGGTGCCACGCTGGCCGATGCCGATGCCATCTTTGGCGCCCTATCTGCCAACGGCATTACCTGCGACGATCTGGTTGTCGCCGTTGGTGATGCCGCAACCTGCTCGGTTGTTAGCTGGTGTGCTAATCAGTGGTGCGGTCGCACCGAGTGCGCCTTGCTGCCGACAACGTTCGACGCCATGCTCACGGTCGCGACGACCATGAAGCCGCTCGTCGCCTCGTCGTCGAATGCGCTTCCCGCTATCGCGTTCCGTCCCGAATCGGGCTTGGTCGTGTGTGACCTCGACCTTGTTCGCGAGGCGGAACCCGAGGATCTCAAGCTCGGCTATGTGGTGCTTGTTGGCACCATGCTTTCGAGCAGTAAGTCCCGCTGGAATCAGTTTACCGAGACTGTTCCCGAGATTCTTTCCGGCGAGGAGGTCGCGCTCGTCAATGCTGTGCAGTGGTCCCAGACCGCGCGCAAAGATGTGCTCATGGCCACGAACCCCAGTGCTCGCCATGCACTCGATTTTGGTAAGACAGGGGAGCGCACCCTTCGCGCCTGCCTGGGCGAGGCCGCGGCTAACGTTCCCGCATGCCAGCTCCTTTCCGAGGGTATGCGCTTTGAGGCGCGCCTAGCACATGATGCCTGCGACTTCGATATCGACAATGTGTTTGAGGTCGACGATTGCCTGGAGGACTTTGGCATCGAAGAGCTTGCCTTCGACTTGGAGCCCACCGCGTTTATCGAGGAGTTCCGCAAGCAGCAGTTTGCCCGCTCAAACCGCAGCATGCTGCCGCTGCCCGCGGCGCTCGGCGCCATTCGCCTGACAAATGTCGAGGACGAGATTCTCGAACGCCATGCGCAGGCGTATCTGGCTTCTCGCAAGGAACTTTTTTAACTTTATTGACATCCATCGTCTTTCGTATCATTTTGAGGGACGGGTTTTCAATCGGTTGCGAATCGCTTGTGGTTCGGCTATTCGTTTGAAGCCCGTCCTGCTCTTTTTGAGGACAATAAGAAAGGAATCTGAATGTCTGAGTTTGCTGCCGGTCCTGCCGGTCGTATCGAGCGTGTCCGTGCCCTGATGGTCGAGCGCGGCTACGACGCTATCGTCGTGCGCGATGAGGCCAACCTCCGTTGGCTCACGGGTGTAAAGGGCGTCTTCGATTACACCTTCGAGTTTCCGCACGCCGCATTTATTACGGCCGATCAATGCCTGTTCCATACCGACTCGCGCTATCTCAACAGCTTTGAGGAGAACACGCCCGCCGGCAGCCCCTGGGTCTACGACATGGACGAGGGCACCATCCCCGGTTGGGTTGCCGGCAAGATCGCGGCCAACAAGTGTCGCGTCTGCGCCGTCGAGGATGACATGCAGATTAACTTTTACCAGGGTATTCAGCGTGGTCTTGAGGATTGCTCCGTCGCCTGCATGCTGCCGCTGATGCATGACGACATTCGTAAGATGCGCGCCATCAAGGATGCCGAGGAGATCGAGCTCATGCGACACGCGCAGTCGATCACCGATGCCGCCTTCCAGCACATGCTCGGCTTTATTAAGCCCGGTATGACCGAGAAGCAGGTCCGCAACGAGCTCGAGAACTTTATGTTCGCCAACGGTGCCGACAGCTTGGCCTTTGGCTCCATCGTCGCGAGCGGTCCCAACACCGCCAACCCGCATGCCGTCCCGAGCGACCGTGTCATCGAGAAGGGCGATTTCGTCCTCATGGATTATGGCGCGGGCTACTGCGACTATCGCTCCGATATGACGCGTACCGTCGTGATGGGCGAGCCCACGCAGGAACAGCTCGACCTGTACGAGCTCGTGCGCCGCACCCACGAGGAGTGCGTCGCCGCTATCCATCCGGGCGTCGAGGGTAACGATATCTTCAAGCTTTCCAAGAAGATCATCGGCGATGCCGGTTATGGCGATTACTACAACCATGGCCTGGGCCATGGTGTCGGTATCGACATCCACGAGCTGCCCAACTTCAACCGCAGCAAGAACATCATCGAGGTCGGCTCGGTTGTCACCATGGAGCCCGGCGTCTACCTGCCCGGCGTGGGCGGCGTGCGCTTGGAGGATTACGGTGTTGTCACCGAGAACGGCTATGAGCCCTTCACCAAGACCCCGCACGACTTGCACGTCATCGACTGCTAAGCCATTCAGTTTGATTTTGGAAGCGGGGCGTCCGAAATGATTCGGGCGCCCCGCGTTCTCTTTTTATGCGCTCGCCGCAGGCGCCGCCTGCAAGTGTATAATTTCGCTCGTATGTAATTTGGACGCTTGTGCGTTCTACCCATAACAAGAAAGGTCGCTATGCCTACCATTTCTACCGCCGACTTCAAGAACGGCCTCGGTCTCCGCATTAAGGACAAGGTCTACACCATCGTCGAGTTCCAGCACGTCAAGCCGGGCAAGGGCGGTGCTTTTGTGCGCTACAAGACCCGCGATATCAAGAGCGGTCGTGTCGTCGAGAACACCTGCAACGCCGGTACCAAGTTCGAGAGCGTCATGCTCACCACCCGTGAGTTCCAGTACCTCTACAACGACGGCGCCGACTACATCTTCATGGACAACGAGTCCTACGAGCAGGTTCCCGTTCCCGAGGACATGGTGGGCGAGAACTCCAAGTGGCTGCGCGAGAACGACACCTGCCAGTTGCTCTTCGCCGACGACGAGCTCATGGGCGTGACCCCGCCGATGTTCATCGAGACCACCATCGTCCAGACCGACCCGGGCTTTAAGGGCGACACCGTTCAGGGTTCCACCAAGCCGGCCACCATCGACACCGGTGCTGTCATCCAGGTCCCGATGTACCTCAACGAGGGCGAGGTCATCAAGGTTGACACCCGCGACGGCAAGTTCGTCTCCCGCGTCTAGCAACCAACTCTTCTAGGAGGACTCATGCCCCAGGAAATCAAGATTGACGGCATCGGTATTTCGCCCGATGTTCTGACCGCCATCGTCTCGCGCGCCGTCACGGATGTCGAGGGCATCGCCTCCGTGGGCGTCAAGGACCTTGCCACCAACCTTGTCTCCATGATGCTTTCGTCCAAGTCCCCGGCTTCCGATCCGGCGGTAGAGGCCGAGGTCATCGGCGACAAGCTCGCACTCACCGTGCGCGTCGTGGTGTTCTTTGGCTATCCGTTCAAGAAACTCGCCGAGGCCGTTCGCTCCGCCGTGGTCGCAGCTATCGATGCCCAGGTAGGCGTCGAGGTCGAGCGCGTTGACGTTTGCATCGACGGCCTCGTTTTCCCCAAGGAGTAACCTTTGAGCCTTAAGGTTTATCGCGGGCGTACGCTTGCCCGCAGTCAGGCGCTGCAGCTGCTGTTCCAGGCCGAGGCGACGGACAGCCCGCTCGAGCGCGTCCTCGAGGGCGATTTCCTGATCTCGAAGGGTCCCCTCGACCCCTACGCTCTGGAGCTGTGCCGCGGTGCCTACGAGTATATCGACCGCATCGACTGCGCCCTGCGCTCCATCGCCAAGAACTGGGATCTTATGCGCATGCCCGGCGCCGATCGCAATCTGCTGCGTATCGCCGTCTATGAGATGCGCTTCCTCACCGACGAGGAGGTCTCGGACGCCATCGTGATCAACGAGGCTGTAGAGCTTGCCAAGGCCTATGGCACCGACCAGTCCGCGTCGTTTGTCAATGGCGTGCTGGGCAAGATCGCGCGTAGCGAGGAGCTGCCGGGCGAGGACCTGTATCAGGAGCTGCTGGCCGAGGACCGCGCCCGCGAGGAGGCCCAGGCCGCCGAGGCTGCCGCCAAGGTTGCAGCCGCTCAGGCTGCGGCCGGCGTTCTCGACGAGGGTGCCGAGGTCGCCGAGGTCGAGACCGGTACCGTCGAGGAGTAGCCATGCCAGAGGGTTCCGTCCGCAACTTCGACGAGATCTCGGACCGCTTGGACCAGATCATCGCTACCGTTCGCTCCAAGGATACGTCCTTGGAGCGTTCGCTCGATTTGTTTGACGAGGCGATCGAACTTGGCTCCCGTGCGGTCGATATGGTCGACAAGTTTGAGTTGACGCCTCGTGAGGCCGATAAGCTCGAGCAGGAATACGATGAGGATGCGGCAAACGAATCCCAGGATAGCCAGGCCGCGTCTCCGGATACGAATGGTTGATGGCATTCATGAAACGCGTGCGTCTCGATGACGAACTGATTTCACAGGGCATCTGCGCCGATCGCGCGGATGCCCTTCGCACTCTTATGGCCGGCTTGGTCTCGAGTGGCGGCGAGCGTTTGACCTCGCCGGGCCTTAAGGTGACGCCCGGTCTGCCCCTGCACGTGAAGGGGCGTATTCCCTACGTGGGGCGCGGCGGGCTCAAGCTCGAGGGCGCGCTCGATGCGTTTGGGATCGATCCCATGGGCCTTGCTTGCCTCGATGTGGGCTGCTCCACGGGCGGCTTTACCGATTGCCTGCTCAAGCGTGGCGCCGCAACGGTCGTTTCGGTCGATGTGGGTCGCGCTCAGTTTGATTGGTCGCTGCGTCAAGACGAGCGCGTGAGGCTCCATGAGCGCACCAACGTGACACAACTGCCCGAGCTTGGCTACGGCGGCGCTATCGACTTGGCTGTCTGCGATGTGTCGTTTACGAGTATCGCGCATATCATCGACGCCGTGTTGGCGTGCCTGAAGCCTTCGGGTTCGTTCTGCACGCTCGTAAAGCCGCAGTTTGAGGCGCCGGCTGCGCTGGTGGGCGAGGGTGGTATCGTGACCGACCCCTCCGTCCGCCGCGATACGCTTGTGGCGGCGATTGAGCTCTTTGCCGTCAAGGGCCTGTTTCCGCTCGACGTGTGCGTGTCGCCCATCCATGGCGCCAAGGGCAACGTCGAATTTTTCCTGTACGGCACGAGGTTTGCCTCTGGCGAGCGTGCCGACGATGAGCTGCAATCACAGGTAACGGCTTTGAGCGAGAAAGCTGCAACGCTATGAAGGTCTTTCTGGTTCCCAATTACTACAAGCAAGAGGCGGTCGAGAGCGGCCTGATGCTCGAGCTTTGGCTTTCGCGCCAGGGCTACGAGGTCGCATGGGCTGCCGATCAGCGTTCCAAGCTCCAGAGTGCGCCCGATGTTGACGATGCCGACTTGGTCATTACGCTCGGCGGCGACGGCACGCTGTTGCGTGCCGCCCGCATTCTCAACTACCGCGAGATCCCCATTCTGGGCCTTTCCTATGGTCATTTGGGTTTTTTGACGGCTGCGAGCCCCGAGGATCGCGATATTTTGCAGGTCGTGAGCGATGCCCTTTCTGGTGAGCTCCATGTGAGTCGCCGCGCCACCCTCGCCGCGGATATCGTTTCGGTGCGCGAAGATGGCACGAAGGATGTCGTGCGCACGTTTGCCCTTAACGATATGGCGCTTACGCGCGGGCCCCTGTCCGATATGGTTGAGTTCGACATCACGGTGTCTGGCCATCATATTGACCGCCTGCGCGGTGACGGCGTCGTCGTTTCGACAGCGACCGGTTCCACCGGCTACGCGCTTTCTGCCGGCGGCCCCATCGTCAGTCCCGATTACACGGGCATGGTTTGCGTGCCCATCGCCCCACATACCATTCAGGCCCGCGCCTTTTTGACCTCGCCAAGCGATGTCGTCGAGATCTTTATGTCCGATGACCGCCCGAGCGTGCCTGCGATCGCCATCGATGGACAGTTTATTACCTGCGATGGCACGGTCGAGAGCGTGGCCGTGCGTCGCGGTCCCGGCGATGTTCTGCTGCTGGATTACGGCCCCGAGAGCTTCTATAACTCGGTGAGCCGCGTGTTCTACGGAGTGCGTCATGATCGATGAGCTGCAGGTTTCCAACATTGCCCTCATTCGCGAGGCGACGTTGGTTCCGAGCGCGGGCTTAACGGTTCTGACCGGAGAAACCGGCGCCGGCAAGACCGCGTTACTCTCGGCGTTTAAACTCATTCTGGGCGAGCGCGCGGATTCGTCGACGGTGCGCGAGGGCGAGACGCTTGCCAACGTCGAGGCGCGCCTGTTTGACGGTCCGCACGACACGGAGGGCTTCACCGTGCAGCGCAGCCTTTCTGCCGAGGGTCGCAGCCGCGTAAAAATTGACGGCCGCATCGCCAGCGTGCGTGAGCTTTCGGAGCGCGTCGGCGTGATGATGGATCTTTGCGGCCAGCACGAGCACCAGCGCCTGCTCGACCCTGCGCATCATGTTGCCATGGTCGATGCATGGGCGGGGCGCCCGGCGCTCGAGGCGCTCGATCGCTATCGTGCTTGCCTTAAGGCATCTCGCGCGGCTGCCAAAGAGGTCCGTCGCATCGAAGAGGCCTCACGCGCGCAGGGGAGTCGTGTCGAGGAAGCGCGCTTCGCTCTGGAGCGCATCGCCGAGGTCGACCCCAAGCCGGGTGAGTATGAGGAGCTCGAGGAGCTGCTGCCGCGCTCCGAGCATGCCGAGGTGCTGGTGGCAACGGCCAACGATGCCCATACATCGCTTGCTGCCGAAGGGGGAGCACTCGATGCCGTGAACAGCGCCGTGGCGGAGCTTTCGTGCATGGCTACTGTCGATCGCAAGTTGGGTGATATCGCCGATGCGCTTTCGGATGTCTGCATCTCGCTCGAGGATTGTGCCAACGAGCTGCGCGCCTATCGCGATGGGGTCGCCTTCGATCCGCGCGAGCTGGCTCGTATGCGCGAGCGGTATTCCGATCTTAAGGTACTTTTGCGTCAGTGGGGTCCCACCATGGACGACGTGTTTGCTATGCGCGATAGCTCGCGAGAGCTGTTGTCGCTGGTAGACGATGGTGATGAGCAGATTAAGAAGGCGCGCGAAGCGCTTGGCGCGGCAGAGCGCGAACTGTTCGCCGCCGCCAAGGCACTTAAGCGTGCACGCAATACGGCAGCCCCGCGCTTTTGTCACGAGGTTGGCCGTCAGATGGCGCGCCTGGAGATGGGCGGCGCCGAGCTCGTTTGGGACTCGCGCGATCTTCCGCGCGCCGAGTGGACGCCGGCGGGCCCTTCGAGCTACGAGCTTTTGTATCGTAGCGGTGCCGGATTGACGCCGCGCCCCCTGCGCCGCATTGCGTCTGGCGGCGAGCTGAGCCGTGTCATGTTGGCGAGCAAGGTTGTTTTGGGTAACGCGGACGGCGTGGATACGTTGGTGTTCGACGAGGTCGATGCCGGTGTTGGTGGCTCTACTGCACGCGCCCTTGCGAGCGTTCTGGCAGATCTTGCCGCAACGCATCAGGTGATTGTCGTAACGCACCTGGCGCAGGTCGCCGTCATGGCCGACAAACATTACGTGGTGAGCAAAGAGCCCGGCGACGTTCCCCAAACCCATCTGGATGAGGTGGCCGGGGACGCCCGTACCGCAGAGATTGCCCGTATGCTGAGTGGCGATCAATCGGAGGCAAGCTTGGCGCACGCTAAGCAGATGCTCGAGGAAGCGCGTGCTTAGGCCGAGCCGTTACATGTATGTTCGACCCGGCCGCCACGAAACCGGCCCATCTACTACGTTTAATAGGCTATCGGCAACCACGCCTTGAATTGCAAAAAGAAAACCGCAGGTAGAACGCCTGCGGTTTTTCTATTTTCGGTATGTGGTTGGGCCATACTGATAAAACGTAGTAGATGGGCCGGTTTCGTGGCGAGTGGCGTTTGTCGGCTCGCCAAAATTTCTATTCCACGACCTTATCCGGCTGGATAAGCTCTTCGTAGTAGCTGATGTGCTCTCGGGCGTCCTCGATTTCGGGCAGCAGGAAGTTGTAGATAACCTCGATGATCATCGTGGCGCTGATCTTGGAGAACGCAAAGTCGCCCGTGGTGAGTAGCGCCTCGTGGTTCACGGTATTAAAGGTGTAGTCGGCTAGGCGAGCAAGCGGAGACTTGCTGTCGCTGCTGATGACGACTACGGTGGCACCACAGCCTCGAGCCGCTTTTGCCATGCGATTCAGTCGACGCGACTTGCCAGAGTTCGAGATCAGCACGATAACGTCGCCGGGGCGCAACGTGAGCGCAAAGCCGATTGATGTCTCGCTGATGGTGCTTGACATACAGCGAAGGCCCAGTTGCGAAAACTTAAACGTCGCGTCGAGCGCAACGGCGTTGGTATTACCTACGGCTGCAAACTCGATAGCCCCTGCGTTCTTAAACGCGTGTACGACGGCTGCCAGTGTATCGTGATCAATGCCATCGATGGTCGCATTGAGTTCACTGACCTTTGCGGCGAGGATGTTTTTGAGGCTCTGCTCCATATTATCAAGCGAGACCTCGTCTGTGAGGCCTTCATTGCGCTGGCTCTCCAGATCGCGCGCCAGCGAAAACTGAAAGCTGCGAAAGCTTCCAAAGCCTAGCTTGCGGCAGAAGCGCGAGACGGTGGCCTCGGAGGTTGCGGCGGCGCGCGAGAGTTGCGCGGCTGTTAGGAGCGGTGCCTCGGACTGGTGCTCTAGGATATAGTCGACAATGCGCTGCTCGGACTCGCTGTATCCCTTGTGCGTGCTAATAAGGGAGAGTGCGCTCTTGCTGCTATCGGACATGGATGACTCCTGGTTGGCATTAAAAGCTGTCTTGTTGTGTGCCGCTCTAGTATACGGGGAAATCAATTACAAGATACACCTTGCTGTTTCAATAGTTGATGGTAAACTTTCATCGACCGTTTACGGTTGTGAAAGAACCTTTCACCGGAGAAATAGGCTTGATTGCTTCTCATATAAGCGGTGGCTTGGTATCTTTCAGGAGTGGAAAAGCGCGCACCGTAGCGCGTGTAGGGGAGCGCCCGCGGGCGCAGTACTCAAGAAGGAGGGACACATGGCTAAGTTTGACATCATCGCCGCCACCGGTTGCCCGACCGGCATCGCGCACACCTTCATGGCGAAGGAGGCGCTGGAGAAGGCAGCTGCCGAGCGCGGTCTGACCATTAAGGTCGAGACTCATGGCCAGGTCGGTGTCGAGAACGAACTCACGAAGGGTGAGATCGCCGGTGCCAAGGCCGTCGTCGTCGCAGCCGATAAGGATGTCCAGGCGGAGCGTTTCGCCGGTAAGCCCATGGTTTCCGTCGGTGTTTCCAAGGCCCTGTCCGTCGAGGCTGCCGGCAAGCTGATCGACCGTGCTCTCGCCGCCAAGGGCGACGACACGGTTGCGGCTGCTGCCGATGTCGAGGATGAGGTCGAGGAGAAGGAGTCCATCGGTCACATCATCTATAAGCACCTCATGAACGGCGTCAGCCACATGCTGGTCTTCGTCGTTGCCGGTGGTGTTCTGACCGCCGTTTCGTTCCTGTGGGGCATCACGTCCTTCGACTCGACGGCTGCCGACTACAACAGCTTTGCCGCTATGCTCAAGATCATCGGCGGCATCGCCATGAACCTCATGGTTCCCGTGCTTTCCGCCTATATCGCCGAGTCCATCGGCAAGCGCCCGGCGCTCGTTCCCGGCTTTGTCGCCGGTATGATCGCCATCCAGGGCCTGCCCGTTAATGCCGAGACCGGCATGATCGATGCCGGCGGTGCCGGCGTGGGCTTCGGCTTCCTGGGCGGCATCGTCGGCGGCTTCCTCTCTGGCTATGTCATCCTGCTGCTCGAGAAGGTTTTTGCCAAGCTGCCCAAGAACCTGGACGGCCTCAAGGCTATCTTCTTGTACCCGCTGTTCTCGACCGCCATCGTCGGTCTGGTCATGCTCGGCATCTCCGGCCCCATGGCTGCCATTAACACCGCCATGATGGACTTCCTCAAGGGTCTGTCTGCCTCTGGCGCTGTTATCCTGGGTCTTGCCATTGGCTGCATGTGCGCCTTTGATATGGGCGGCCCGGTCAACAAGGCTGCTTACGTCACCGGTACCGCTATGCTCACCGAGGCCCTGGCTGCCGGTGTCGGCACCGACACCTATAACTTCGGCACCAACTTCATGGCTGCCGTCTCCGCCGCCTGCATCGTTCCGCCGCTGATCACCACCTTTGCCGTCATCGTCGGCAAGAAGTATTTCAGCCAGGAGGATCATGACGCCGGTATCGTCAACCTCATCCTTGGTTGCACCCACATCACCGAGGGCGCCATTCCGTTCATGACCAAGAACATCTGGCCCGTCATGCCCATCATGATGCTCGGTTCCTCCATCGCCTCGATCCTGACCATTATGTTCAACGTCCACGACCCGGCGCCTCACGGTGGTTTCCTGGTCCTGCCCGTTGTCGAGAACGGTCCGCTGTGGGTCCTCGCGATCCTCATCGGCGCCGTGGTCGGTGGCATCCTGTTCGTTGCTTTCAAGAAGTATGACTTCGAGAAGAAACAGAAGGCCGCTCCCGCCGCTGCCGCTAAGCCGGTCGAGGCTCCCAAGGCCGCTGCCGTCGAGGCCCCCAAGGCTGAGGCTTCCGACTTCGTGAAGGTCGAGAACGTTTTTGTCGCCGAGGATTTTGCTTCTCGTGACGAGGCCCTGAGCTTTGTCTCCAACCAGGCTGTCAAGGCCGGTATCGCTGACGACGCCGACGCCGTAATGAACGCCTTCCTGGCCCGCGAGGCCGAGGGCACCACGGGCATGATGGAGGGCTTCGCTATTCCGCATGCCAAGTCTGATGCCATTACCGAGGCCGCCGTCATCGTCGTCAAGGACGACTCTGGCGTGACCGGTTGGGACACCATGGACGGCGCTCCTGTCAACGTGGCTATTGCCCTGCTCATCCCCGGTGCCCAGGCCGGCACCACGCACCTCAAGATCCTGTCCAAGGTCGCCGAGGCGCTCATGGACGAGGGCTTCCGTGCCACCGTTAAGGGTTCCACCGACGCTGCCGAGATCGCTAAGACGATCAACGCCCGTCTGGTCTAATCCCGCAGCTTGCGAATAACATCGCCCCCTGTATATAAGGCGGAGACTCCATCAGGGGTCCCCGCCTTTTTTCAAGTAAACCGGTACTGAGGGGCGTTTCCTTCCTGCCGATAGTTCGGCATATTCCTCGGTTCACAAGAGGGCATAGATAGCCCCATCAACCAGATCAACCAGGCGAACAAATTATCAGCCAAAATTTCGTTCGCACGATATTGCTCTGGACCGACCGAGTTTCCGCAGCTCGCCTGCCGGACGGGGCGGTTAAGTTTGTCGCGAGTTCCGCACGCAAAGGAAAGCACTTAATGTGCTTTCCGTCTTGCGCAGGACTGTAGAGCAGCAAACTTAACCGCCCCGCCCGGCAGGCGAGCGTGCAGGAACGACATCTGTCCAACAATTCGTGCGAAACATAATGAAAAACCGTTTGATGTGAGTTAATATAATCAACGTCGTGAATATGGCTCCTGTCGCATTGCTGATAGGGGTTAAACACAAAAAAGGAGTCAATTATGGTTTCTGAGAAGGCTACCCTCGTTAATCCTCAGGGTCTTCACATGCGTCCGGCTGGTCTCTTCGCCTCCACCATGGGCAAGTACGCCTGCGACGTGACGGTCGTCACCCCCGAGAAGGAGGTCAACGGCAAGTCCCCGATGGCCCTCATGGCTGCCGGCATCCCCTGCGGTACCGAGGTCGAGGTCAAGTGCGACGGCGCTGACGAGGCCGAGGCTCTGGCTGCTGCCATCGAGCTCATCAAGAGAGGTCTTGGCGAGTAGAACTCAAACGGGTCGCATGTTGAACAACTAAGTTCATATTTGGGGGCGCAGTGACCTGTTTAAAGGGAACTGCGCTCTTTTGTCATGGATATGGCAAAACGCTTTATCACATGACACGGAGAGAGGAATAGGAATGTATCAGGGAGTCAACGCTTCCGAGGGCATCGGTATCGGCACCGTCATGGTTGCCGTCGAACCCGACTTGACGTTTGAGCCGCACGAGGTTGCTGATTCGGCAGCAGAGAAGGAGCGCTATCAGACCGCTCTTTCGGTCTTCTGCGAGAAGACCCAGGCTCAGGCCGACCACATGAAGGAGACGGTGGGCGAGGCCGAGGCCGAGATCATGAGCGGACACATTGTCCTGGCTCAGGACCCGGGCATGACCGACGCCATCAACGCCGCCATTGACGGCGGCACCTGCGCCGAGCAGGCGCTCATGGACACCTCGACCATGTTTGAGAACATGTTCCTGTCCATGGACGATGAGATGTTCCGCCTGCGCGCGGCAGACATCGCCGACATCCGCACCGGTATTCTGGCCGAGCTTTTGGGCAAGGAGGTCGTCGATCTCTCCGTCCTGCCCGAAAACACTGTCGTTGTCGTGCACGACCTTACGCCGTCCATGACCGCCACGATCGATAAGGTCCACGTTGCCGGTATCGTCACCGAGACCGGTGGCCGCACGTCGCACTCCGCGATCATCGCCCGCGCCCTCGAGATTCCGGCTGTCCTTTCGGTTGCCAACAGCTGCACCGCGCTGCGCAACGGCATGACCGTTGTCGTCGACGGTGGCAAGGGTATCGTCGAGGCCGATCCCGACGAGGAGACGCTTGCCGCCTACACCGCCAAGGCCGAGGCTTTCGCTGCCGAGAAGGCAGCCCTCGAGGCTTTCCGTGGCAAGCCGTCCATGACTGCCGATGGCATCAAGAAGATCATTGCCTGCAACATCGGTAACCCCGATGACGTGCCCAACGCGCTCGAGCACGACGCCGAGGCCATTGGCCTGTTCCGCTCCGAGTTCCTGTTCATGGACTCCGCCGAGCTTCCTTCCGAGGAGGAGCAGTTCAACGCCTATCGCAAGGTTGCCAGCGCGCTCAATGGCGCTCCGGTCATCATCCGCACGCTCGACGTGGGTGGCGACAAAGAGATCCCGTACCTGCACATGGTCAAGGAAGAGAACCCCTTCATGGGCTTCCGTGCCGTGCGTTACTGCCTGGCAAACCCCGACCAGTACAAGGTACAGCTCCGCGCTCTGCTGCGCGCCAGCGCCTTCGGTGATGTCAAGATCATGATCCCGCTCGTCACTTGCGTCGAGGAGGTCTTGGCCGTTAAGGAGCTCGTCGAGGAGTGCAAGGCCGAGCTGACCGAAGAGGGCCGCAAGTTCAACGAGAACATCGAGGTCGGCATTATGGTCGAGACGCCTGCCGCATCGCTGATCGCTGACCGCCTGGCCGAGGTCGCCGACTTCTTCTCGATCGGCACCAACGACCTGATCGGCTACACCATGTGTGCCGACCGTGGTAACGACACCATTTCTAACCTGTACCAGGTGTACTATCCCGCCGTGCTTCGCTCGCTCAAGAACATCATCGAGAGCGGCGTCAAGGCTGGCATCATGGTCGGTATGTGCGGCGAGGCCGCTGCCGATCCGCTGCTTGAGCCGCTGCTGATCAGCTGGGGCCTCGAGGAGTTCTCGATGAGCGCCCCGTCTATCCTTCGCGCCCGCAAGACCATCAGCCAGTGGACCAAGGCCGAGTGCGACGATCTCGCCGAGAAGGCGCTCGCCTGCAACACTGCCGAAGAGGTCAAGGCGCTGCTTGAGGCTGCCGCTCGCTAATTTGGTATCAGAGGTAACCGCGTGGTTGGAATGGGCTGGCCGCGCGGCCCTCAAATATACAGGGGGTACTGTAAATGTTCTACACGCTAACCGCTAACCCGGCTGTCGACATGACGGTTTCGAGCTCTCCGCTCGAGCCCGACGAGAACGTCCGCACCGGCTCGGCCAGCTACACGGCTAACGGCAAGGGCCTCGACGTGTCCTTCGCCTTTAAGAAGATGGGCGTCGACACCGTCGCGCTCGGCTTCTTCGCCGGCTTCACGGGCAAGTTCATCGTCGAGGAGGTCATGAACCTGGGTTGCCTGTGCCGCCCGGTCTGGACCGACGGCATCACGCGTATCAACACCTACGTCAACGATGGCCAGCACGAGTACGGCATCCTTAACCCCGGCGCCCCGATTACGCCGGAGCACCAGAAGGAGCTCTACAACATCCTGGACACCGCGGGCGATCTTGAGTGCCTGATCGTCTCCGGCTCCGTGCCTCCCAAAGCTACGCCCGACTTCCTGGCTCAGGTCATGGAGCACGCTCAGGCTCGTGGCGCCGACGTCGTCCTTGACCTGTCTTCCGACAAGCTCAAGGAGCTCGCTCACAAGAAGCCGCTGCTCATCAAGCCGAACCATCACGAGATGAAGGCCATCTTTGGCGTGCCGGTCGACACCGACGACGAGGTCCGCGTTGCTATGAAGATGGCTCACGATGCCGGCGTCCAGAACGTGCTGCTCACCCGTGGTAGCCGCGGCGACGCTTACTTCTCCAACGGCGAGGACATCTGGTACGCTAAGCGTGAGTTCAACATCAAGCTGGTCTCTTCCGTCTGCGCCGGCGACTGCACGCTCGCTGCGTTCCTGCACAAGTGGTACAGGGATCGCGATAACGTCGAGGAGGCCATGAAGCTCGCTATGGCCACCGGCGCCAATGTTGCCGAGTCCGTGGGCATCGGCGACTTCGGTCACGTCGATGAGTATAGCAAGCGCGTTGCTGTCCGCAAGCTCGATCGCAAGTAAGCGAAACGCTACATATTCTTGACCATATGGCGCCCCGGTTTAGGCTGGGGCGCTTTTTTGTTAATTGCAAATGAACTTCAGGGCAACCATTCCTGATATTTTTGCCCCGCCTTGCTGCTTTTCTGGCGACCTGCACGCGTTCTACACCGTTCGCCGAGTTGCTATGGTCTTTTCACAAGGTGTGGAATATACTTTCATTATCACGTTGCTTTGTGAAAGGAACATTCATGATTTACACGCTCACTGCAAATCCCGCCATTGATTACAACATTTCCTGCGACGGACTTTCCGCCAACACCGTCACCCGCACGCGCAACGCGGTCTATACGCCCAATGGCAAGGGTCTCAACGTCTCGTTCACCCTCGATCACTACGGTGTCGACACCACGATCCTGGGCTTTTTTGCCGGCTTCTCAGGCGAGTATATCGTCAAGGGCGCCGAGGCCCTGGGTGTGCCCGTCAAGCCCGTGTGGACTGACGGCATCACGCGCGTCAACGTTTTCCTCAACGCCGGTCCCGATACCGAGTACAACATGGTCAATGCAGGCGCTGCCATCAATGCTGCCAACGAGCAGGAGATGTTTGAGCTCATCGACTCGCTCGACGACATGACCTGCCTGGTCATTAGCGGCTCGCTGCCCCCCAACACCTCCGAGGGTTTCCTGGCCGAGGTTCTTCGCCGTGTTAAGGCAAAGGGTGCCGAGTTCGTGCTCGATATTTCGAGCCATCAGCTGGCCGATCTCATTGCCATGGAGCCGTTGCTCATTAAGCCCAACGACGACGAGCTGCTCGACATCTTTGGCATTAAGGTGAGCGGTGGCGACGACGAGTCCGTTAAGGGCGCTATGGCTGAGCTGCACGCCAAGGGTGCTAAGAATGTGCTGCTGACCCTTGGTGGCGACGGCGCGTACTTCTCCAACGGCGAGCACATTTGGTTTGCCAAACGCACCTTTGAGGTCAAGCTGCTCTCGACGGTCTGCGCCGGCGATTCCTCGCTTGCCGCCTTCCTGTCCGTGTGGCACGATGCCCCCGAGTGCGTCGAGGACGCCCTGCGCCTCTCGATGGCAACCGGTGCCAACGTGGTCGAGTGCCCTGGTTTGGGCGATTTTGCCAAGGTGGACGAATATAAGAAGCTCATCGACGTTCGCCAGGTCTGCTAACCGTTTAGACACATCGTTGCCGAACACCCGCTTTGGATCTCCGAGGCGGGTGTTTTTATCTGTTGGCCGTATGGGACCTGCTGTCTCGTTCGCGCGAATCGACGATGTGATTTCATGTGCGCTCACGTTCGTTTCTTGCTAGACTGCTTGAGAACCATCGTTTAACGCTTGCAAGCGTAGGAGGCCATAGGTATGTGTAATGTTTCGCTCAACGGTACGCAGCCCACAGATGCCTCCCAGCGTGTGCTACGTGCGCTTGAGGACGCCGGTCTCGAGGCCTGGTTCGTAGGCGGTTGGGTGCGTGACGCCCTGATGGGACGTCCCAGCCACGATGTTGACATGTGCTGTTGCGGCCTGTGGCAAGAGTCCAAGGCGGCGCTCGAGGCAGCCGACATTGCGGTAGTTGAGTCGGGCATAAAATTTGGCGGCATTACCGCCCTTTGTGACGATGAGCGTATTGAGGTCACGACGTATCGCCTGGACGGTTTTTACACCGATGGTCGCCATCCCCAGAGTGTGGAGCGTGCGGCGTCGCTTGAGGACGATCTGGCACGTCGTGACTTTACCGTTAACGCCATGGCCTGGCATCCCCAGCGCGGTCTTGTCGACCGTTATGATGGCCAGGGCGACTTGGAGCGTAAGCTGATTCGTGCCGTTGGAGATCCCAAGCGTCGCTTTAACGAGGATGCGCTTCGCATGCTGCGCGCCGTGCGTTTTGCCTGCCGTCTGGATTTTATGATCGAGCCTAAGACCAAACAGGCGCTTGCCGAGTGCTCGCCGCTGCTCGATGCCGTGGCACGCGAACGCGTGGGCATTGAGCTCGAGGGGATTCTATCGACCGGACATGGGGGAGACGCGATGCTACGCTATCCCGAGCTTGTTTGCGCCGCCGTGCCCGAGCTTGCGCCGGCTCGTGGGTTTGACCAGCGCAGCGTCTACCACGCCTTTAATGTTTACGAGCATATCGCTCGCGTTTTGACGGTAGCGGGGGAGCTGGCACTGTGTGACGGCGTGGCGCCTTCGTCGTGCTTAATGTGGGCAGCGTTTTTGCACGATGTCTCCAAGCCCGATTGCTTTACGGTCGATCATGCGGGCAGCGGCCACTTTTACGGTCATCCTGAGCTTGGCGCCAAGAAAGCGCGCGCTATTATGGATCGCTTGGCGCTTTCGCACGATTTGGTTCGCGACGTGTGTCTGCTTATCAGGTATCACGATAAGCCGTTGCGCCCCGAGCGCTCTTGTTTGCTCAATATGATGCGCTCGCTTTCGGGTGAGGGCGTCGACACGCCGCGTTTGATTGACGAGCTTATGGACCTTAAGCGTGCCGATACGCTGGGTAAGGCACCGTCGTGCTTCTATTACGTCGAGACGATCGAGGAGATGCGTTCGCTCGCCCACGAACTGTTGGAAGCGGGGGAGCCCTATACGCTTAAGATGCTTGGCATCAACGGAGGGGACCTGATTCGCGCCGGCGTCAAACCGGGGCCTGAGCTGGGACAGCTTCTCAACGTCGCCCTCGACGCCGTGATCGAAGACAACGTCCCCAATACCCGCGAAGCCCTTCTGGCCCACCTCAACCTGGGGTAGCTTATTTGGGACGGGGCTTTTTTAGCTACCCCCGCTGTCAATAGGACGAACAATAGTGATTCTGGCAGGGGTAGCTAAAAAAGCCCCGTCCCAAATGAGCTACCAGGTTGACCTGTGTGTTCCATAACCTCACGACAAAATTTGGGCCAATTTGGAATTTCTTCTTGCGCTCGCGTTTTTTGTCCCGTAATATATGTCCTCGCAGCACGGCAGTGCAGATGTCATGTGGCCCGTTCGTCTAGCGGTTTAGGACGCCGCCCTCTCAAGGCGGAGATCACCAGTTCGAATCTGGTACGGGCTACCACTTCTTTTCTGCTGAGGCTTATGGCCCGTTCGTCTAGCGGTTTAGGACGCCGCCCTCTCAAGGCGGAGATCACCAGTTCGAATCTGGTACGGGCTACCAAGTTTTGGATACCCGACCTTCTTTTCGAAGGTCGGGTTTTTTATTACCTGCGGGCTTGTCTGTTAATCCCATTTGCCCCATAGCTTTACGTTTTGCTTGTCTCCCATACGGGTACAATAGGCCAGATACATTGACGGTCAGAAGGAGCCTCATGACGGAGTCCTCTCAGCATACCCCAAAGCCTCAAGTCGATGTTTCGGGCGGCGATGACAACAAGAGCGCACGTCGTGGTGCCATCTTTATTGGCATTGTGCTGGTGGGCTATATTGTCTATTTGGTCGTGACCGGTCAGATGGGTCAGTTCTGGGCCGCCATGGCTAGCGTTCAGGCGCCGTGGCTCGCTGCCGCGTGCTTCTGCATGTTCTTATACTTGTTTTTTGGCATCGTGGCGTACGCGATTGCCGTATGGCTCGATCCCAATTCGCCTGTCGGCATCCGCGACCTCATTTCGGTCGAGGCGAGCGGCATCTTCTTTGGCAATCTGACGCCCATGATGATGGGCTCCACGCCTGCCCAGATTTATCGCCTGACCAAAGCCGGCCAAAATGTGGGCGAAGCGGGTGCCACGCAGTTCACCCGCTTTATCGTGTACCAGTTTGGTTTGGTGGCATGGGGTGCCATTCTGCTGCTCGCCCGCATGCCGTTTTTCGCCGAGCGCTATGGCGACATGACGCTGCTTTGCGTCTTTAGTTTTGGCGGCCACTGCTGCATTCTTCTCGGCATCTTTGCCGTGGCGTTGATGCCCAAGACCGTCACGCGCGTCGCACATTGTATTATCAATTGGCTCGAGCGCATGGGCGTTTCCGCTACTAAGATCGAGGGCTGGCGCACCTTTGTCGATGGCGAGATCTACTCGTTCTCCGAGAAATTCAAACTCTCTGCCGGCCATTTTTCGTCCATGCTGCTCACGGTCGTCATCACCATGTTGCAGCTGGCGTTTTTCTACCTGGTTCCGTATTTTTTGATGCTTGCCTTTGGTCAGTACGACGTTGACTTTTTCTCGGTCATGGCGGCGAGTGCTTTTGTACAGCTGTTGAGTTCCGCCGTCCCGCTGCCTGGCGGCACCGGTGGTGCCGAGGGCGGCTTCGCGCTGTTCCTGGGTCACTTTTTTGGCACGGCAGCGACTGCCGGCTATCTGCTTTGGCGTCTGATTACCTTTATCGCGCCGACCATTTTGGCCGCCCCTCTTTTGGGCCTTAAGAGCGCTCATAACGAGAGTATCCATGCGCGCTGGGACCGTATGATGTGCAAACTCGGGCGCACTCCTCAGAAGCCTTCTGCGTCCGTTAAGGCACATCCAACCTCTCAGGTTACCGTGGACCCCAATCAGCATGCTCAAAAGACTGCTGTGGCCTCTAAACCGGCACGGAAGACCTATGTTCGTCAGACAGGCGACGGTATCCGCGTTTCCCCTTCGGCGCTCAATAAAAAGAAGCGGCCCTAGAGCCCAGTTGGTGAGTCGTGCGTTCTTAATGATGCTCGTCATTGCGATGCTAGATGTAGGATAATCCTCTTACGTTGATTATCTCCCACTTGTACAGGAGCTATAGGTGGGCAGTTGACATGAAGGGGACACGTCTATGGCCACCACTAAACCGCGCCTTGACCGCCGCATCGTTCGCAGTCGCAATGCGATTCTTTCGGCATTCGAGCGACTGCTGATGGAAAAGCCCCTCGACGATATTACAGTGAGCGCCATCGCGCGCGAGGCAAATGTCGACCGTAAGACCTTCTACGTGCACTTTGGCACGGTGGACGGCTTGCTCGATGCCATTGCCGTGGATGTGGTCGAGATGATTGTCGACTCAGTCGAGAAGACGCTTTCCTCTATGGGCGGTAACACCAACGAGCGAGCACTCGGAGCGGCGGCGACCTTCTTCAAAACCGTTAACGAGGCGCTGTGCAACAATTTGGTGCTCAATCGCCAGCTGATTGAAAACATTCCGCTCGACGACTTTATGGCTCGTCTTCGTGCGCCGCTCGAACATGAGATTGCCGAGCGCGGTCTGCTGCCCCAAGGTCTCAAGGACGAGATGTTCGATTACTACCTGGCGTTTCTGCTGTCCGGTATTATCGGTATCTATCGCACGTGGGCATTGTCCGACGGATCGGTTCCCATCGAGCGCGTCTCGGCGGTCGCCAACGACCTGACCCTGAACGGCCTGTCGAGCCTAGAGACCCGTTTGTCTTAGTGCGGCATCCCCTGGGGCTCCCTTGCCGTTTAGGTCGTCTATCCGTAGTGTGATGCTCGATTGATTGGGATGAATCTGAGTAAATACGCCCGGCGATACCCGAAAGATCGGTATCGGTTTTCTTGAATTATTGCGGGAGAGTGATAAAACCTAATTTAGGTTGTTTTGAACCTGGTGACTATGGCCTGATTCTGATGGATATTCAGATGTTTGTTATGGACGGGCAAAGTAGCAATAAAACAGAGAATGAAAAAATACGTATGAATAATATCGTTTCCTTGTTTATGTTTAGTCGTTGTGATTATGAGAAAGTAAAACAGAATGCATGGGAAGAAAACTGGAAAGCCATGCGGCTGTATTCTGTTGTGGCGCTTGTTGCCTTTGGAGTCATAACGCTGCTGAGTGCGGTTTCCCTGAGTATCGGAAAATATAAATGGGTGTACCTGGCCTATACGTTCCTTTCTTTGCTCTATTTTTGCATTTCTCGTTGTCAACTTAGAAGCTTCTTGGGGAAAGAGCTGGTTGTATACAGCTTTTTTGCCGCGCTGCTGCTGTTTGGCATTATTACGGGAACGCTGATTACGCCGGAGGAGCTCACGGTCAACTACATTGTGTTCATGATGGTAGCGCCGCTGCTGTTTACCGCTAGAGCGGCGGTCATGAACGGGCTAATCCTGAGCAGCATGCTGCTCTATATCGGACTTGCTTTCTTTGCGCAGCACAACCCAATTCTATCCAAAAACCTCGTGAATGTTATTTTGTACGGGGTGCTGAGCATGTTTCTGACTGCCACGATGATGCGAAGCAAGCTCCAGATAATTCTGTACCATAAGGAAATGGAAGCGTTGGAAGTCAGCAAGCGCGAATCGCAGGAACGACTCCTGAATTACGAGAGATTCCTCACGGACATGGTTCGGTATGCCGCTTCAGAAGCAACTCCGGACAAAGTACTGAATCAACTGGTGGAGTATATCGGACAGCGTGTGACCGCCGATCGAGCGTACATCTTTGAACAGAATGACCGCGGAACGTTTGACAACACCTACGAGTGGTGCAAAGCGGGCGTACCCAAAGAAAAAGATAACCTGCAGGATGTGCCGTATGAAGGCATCATTGAAACATGGTTTGCACAATATCAAGAATCTAACAATGCCATCATCCTTGACATTGAAGAATGCAAAAAAACAAACGAAGCCATCTATGAACGGCTGAAACCTCAGGGTGTCAATACCCTTGTGACAGGGCCAATCAAAATCAACGGCAAGATGGTCGGATTCTACGGTGTGGACAATCCTCCCAAAGAGAAACTGCATGAGATCTCGAATGAGATGGATATGATCGAGTTTATGGTCTCTTTTATGATAAGACTGCGCGATAATGCGAATGCACTGGAGCACAGTGCGTTATATGACCAGCTCACAGATTGTAAAAACAGAAAAGCACTGGATTGGGCGTACACAGAAAAGCTGGAGAAGTACTTTCCCCTGGCGGTTGTCATGTGCGACCTAAATGGCCTAAAGGAAATAAATGACCAAAAGGGACATGACGCCGGTGATAAAGCCATTGTGCAGACCGCACAGACGCTGAAATCTGTGTTCGGAAAGCGTCATGTGTATCGGCTTGGCGGAGATGAGTTCATTGCGGTTCTGCCAAACATCACACATCCGGCGTTTCAGAAACTACTGGAAACGGCAAAAAGCCAACTGGGGGCTACCGCGTCCCTCGGTACGACGATAAGCGGCACAAAGGACACGGATTTTGAGTCGCTTCTGAAAGCCGCAGATGCGCAAATGTATGAAAACAAGAAGCAATACTACATCTCGGCAGGGAATGATCGGAGAAGGCACAGCTTGTGAGAGGGAAAAGCTGCGCATATAAACGTAAAACTGCACGGTAGTTCACGACTTTGACCGCACAGGGCAGCACGGTTCGTGATGTCGCTTTCAAGCAGATGGATGTTGCATTTAATCAATCTGAAAATGCCCAGACGAGCATTTCGCCTGGGCAAGTAGTGCTCCGCCTTTCTTTAATCCTATTTTTCTCCGGTTGTTGTTTCGGTAAAATATGAGTTCTAGGACACTATTACCGAAAGTAGGTTGGGATGAGGCAGTTTAAGCGTGCTGTGGCTTTTGCCCTCACCTTTATCATGTGCGTCGAGGCCCTTTTGGGTAACGGCGTTGCCAGCGCGGTTGCCCTTACGCTTGAGGACGCCCAGTCGTGGCAGGACATTGTCCAGCCGTTTGCCGAGACCGATGCGGCGGGGGAGTCGGATGACAAGACCGGCTCGGATGCCGCATCGGGCGTCTCGTCGAGCGATAGTTCGGGTGAGGCTAGCGCGAGTGCTTCGAACGATGACAAGTCTGACTCAAGCACTTCCAACAACACCACCGCCTCCAACGAGGACACTTCTGGCAACCAGGACGCCGTTGACGTGGTCCCGCGCGACTGGTCGCACGATGCCAGCGCGCTCACGGTATCCTCCGAGGGCCTTGCCTTTGACAAGCGCTTGAGAGAGCTTGCTGAAGCAGGCCCCATCGAGGAAATTCCTGTGCAGCTGCCTGCCTCGCTCAACATCAAGTGTGTTCTCAACACGGCGCTGCTTGAAGGCGACACCTTTACCGTCGATCTTCCCGCCGGGCTCACATTCGACCTCGATTCGGCCAAGCTCCAGGACAATGATGGCATCAAGCGCATTGCCCTCTACCGCTTGGATGCTGAGGGCAATACCACGCGCATCCGCCTTGGGTATGCACAGCTCACTGCCTCTAAGCTTACTGTGGCCTTCGCTACTCCGCATGACGAGCAGACCGATGCCGACCTTTCCTTTGAGGCTAAAGAGTCCTTTGCCGTCGATGCCGATGTACTGCTCGATTCCGCGCTCCTCAAAGACGAGGAGTCAACGCTTGACTGGGCGATACAGCAGACGCAGACCGAGGGCGTGCGCACTTGCGAGCTCACTATTCCCGCGCGCTCCCATGTTGAGGGGCTTCTTGGGATTGATAGGGCCGATGCTTCCTCAACGGTTGCCGTCAATGTGGCGGGCACCTCCCAGGATCCGGTTTCTGCGGTGACCCCTGTGGGTTCTTACGGCAGCAAGATCACGTTCACCACGTTTTGGGCCGATAACAACAACGTCAACCGCCCGTCCGCGCAGGCTCTCCAGAATCGAAACGAATACCGTGTATTCTATTCTCTTGATGGCGGTAAGACCTATGTGGCGCTCACCAAGGACGGAGATAACCTGTCCGATGAGGCGGCCACGCAGCTCGGATTTACCCAGGAGATCCTCGATGCCGCCAAGACCGATGGCCACTTGGTAAGCGTTGCAGCGTCCACGGTCTCCGAATACGAGGCGTCCGTGGTACTCGCTGGCAAGCTTCCCGCCAAGGTCGTGACGCGAACGGACGACGGCACGGCGCAAGAACAGCCCATCACGTATGCAATTTCCCACGTGACGGCGGGCGATGGGGCCGTGGAAGTCAAAACTGGCTCGACACTCTATCCTAACTGCAACGCTGACCCTTCGCAGAGCTCTGAGTCTGGCGACTACATCGTGCCCGAATCCTCCATGCTGAGTGACCGTACGGACTATGTGGAGCCCTATGCCAAAGAATGTCTGATGATGCTCAAAAGCGTTAGCTTCAACGTCGATGTCCACATCGGCAACGATATGGTGGATCACAACCTTTCCGGCGATAATGGCTGGTATTCGAGATGGGGTAAGTACCTGACCCTTACGGCTGCGCGGCATATGGGTGCGTCTGACGACAAGGATGTAAGCAATATCAACGGGGACGGTCTTCTGCAGCTCATCGAACACCAGCTCTTTAGTGTTACCTGGAATGACAATGCTTCCAACAACTATGTTATAAGCGGTCGCATGCCGGCCTACCATCCATCCGGCGTGTCGATGAAGTACCGCCTGATCCAGCAGACAATAGATAACTCCGGCACCTCCGGCTATCGCGATGCCTACGAGGTCTCCTACGACAACAAGGTTGTTCCCGACTATGCGAGCGATATCTCCGCGTGCTACAGCGGCGGTACTATGACGGTGCGCCATACGGGCACCACGCGGTTTGAGGCTACCAAGGTCTGGCTCGACGACTACGTGCCCGGTTCGACCGATTCCAATGGCAACGAGATTTCGCGCCCTGCGGCCACCTATACCCTGTGGCGCTATTCCGCAAGGCCCGGCAACGATGCGCGGAGCGCGGCGCAGGTGGTCGTGATGACGGGTGATCGCAAAGGCGAGTTCGTAAAGCTCGAGGTCACGGCCGAGCAGAATAATAAGCTGGGCGCGAGCTACAACAGTGAAGACGGTTCCATCAACAACGCTAAGATGGACCTTGGGAAGATGCTGCTCGATAAGTACGGCACCGATGGCTTCACGCAGTTTGCCAAGTACGATCCCGAGGGCTACCCCTATATCTACCAGCTCCGCGAGTCGACGCTCGCGGGTTATGAGCATGTGTTCGGCAAGGTCGACAACGAGGGCAACACGACGGGCGATCTCGGTCCCAACTATTTCAGTGCAAGCGATGCATACACCGAGTATTTGCTTGATGGATGGATGCGCTCCGATTCCGACAACTTTGGCGTCTACAACGGCGGTACGCTCACCAATCGTCGTGCTGAGACCGAAACCGTTAGCGCCAAGAAGCGCTGGGATATCGGCGCCTATCAAGATCAACTCGGTACCGTCGAGGTGAGCTTTCAGCTCCAGCGCATCCTTAAAGAGCATGCTACATACAACAACGGACAGTGGTTCTCTAAGGAAGATCCCATGTATGGAGCTGATGGCTCGCTTATCGGCACCTATACATGGAACGACGTCGCTGACGGTCGCGTCACGCTTAACGGCTGGAGCGCCGAGAATTCTGAGCAGTTCTTCTCGAAGAGCGGTCTGCCCCGATATGACGAGCTGGGCAACGAGTACGTTTACCGCTGGCAAGAGGTTGAGGTGCTGGACACGCAGGATCCTGACCGGTTCTCTGCCTTGCCTACCACACCGGACGGCCCGTTTGAGTTTTTTGGCACGTTTACTGATGCTAACGGCAACCAGAATTTCCTTTCCTTTAATGGCGAATATGATGCTAAAGAGAAATGCTTTGTCAACAGCTACGTGCATACAGTTGATGCGATCGTTGATAAGTATTGGCAGGCCCTTGATGCCGATGGCAATCCTATTTGGACACAGGATGCCAATCAATGTGTTAATGGCGTTGCTCCAAAGGTAACGGTCAAGGTTATCCGTAACGATTCGCTGCTTGCAACGATTGAGCTGGACGGTCGCGTTGATCCCACGTCCAATCTTCAGACGATTCCTGGCTCTTCCTGGAAGCTTGGCTGGCGGGAGACGAGTCCTTGGCATGTTGAGTTTATCTGTCTACCCAAATATGACGACAACGGGTCTAAGTACGACTACCTCTTTCTTGAGGAATCGGTGGATGGCTTTAACCTAGACCATACGGTTCGCGGTATCGACCCAGAGTCTCGTAATATCTATACTAAGTTTTATAACCGGCCCGTGATTGAAGGCAATGCCTCCAGTTCGAAATTTGCGGTCTCCAAGAAATGGCTTGATAGCGGCAACGCTGCCTCCCGTGTGCCTGTTGAGATTGGCCTGTATGCGAAGCACGATATCAATTCTCAAAGGGATGGACAGTTGGCCTATGAAGAGGGTCAACTGATTAATAAGGTCACTCTTAACGAAGAGAATTCTTGGTACGACGAATTAAATGTCCCAGTTGGCGGGCTTTCCAAGGATGACGTCTCTATCAGAGAGCTGTCTACGCTTAATAGCAGCGATACACCAGACGACCTAAAATATGAGGTCATCGATCGCGATACTGCTGTTCACAGGGCTACAGACGGCTCTGCCGAGGAGATTGCGGCCTATGATTCGCTGCTTAGAAATTGGCCTGAGACGGATACCTCTACTCGCATGATCTCCAAGAACCTTTCGCAGGGCTTTTCGTATGAGGTTTCGTATGGGGAAAATCTCGATAAAAATTCTCTCGAGGTCACGAATCGCCGCGTTGGTTCGGTGGATATCTCTATCGATAAGACCTGGGCTGACGCTGGATCTGCTGAGAACAAGCGCCCCAAAGCTCAGATAACAATCTCTGCGCCCGCATCGAGCTCCGAGTTTACGTTTGTCTGTGACAACAGTCGGAAGCTGTTCGTTAGGGTTGCCGGTAAAATCGACCAGCCTCTAAAGAAAAAAGATTCGGAGGGCAACTTTAGCTCGCTAACTGGGTCTGCTGACGCCTCCGAAAACATCGATGTGATTGTTTCAGAGGATTCAAAGTCCATTACCTTTACGGTCGATGTGAACAAGGCCTCATCCTTCTTCTCCGTCGTGGGACTTCCTAAGTACGATCTTTCCGGCGCCATCGTTGATTGGAAGGTCGAGGAGAATATCGTCAATGCCGGTGACTATCGATCCGTCGGCGGACTTTCGAGCACAGACTTCGGTTCGCCCTGGCACCAGGAAGACCAGCTCAACTATTCGTTTACTAACAAGCGTACGGGCACCAAGGACGTGACGTTCCATACCAAGTGGTTTGACCACTACGTCAAGGACGTCCTCAACCAGCGCCCTGACGTTAAGCTGGTGCTGTATCGTGCGGCTTATACATATGACGATAACGGCAATATCATTATAGATGGCAAAGGAAATCCCGTAATCACGCTCTCGTCGGTTTCTCCTTCCGAGTACGACGGCCACTTTGAGTGGGTGTCGTCCGACCCAGCCGATCGCCTGCGCAACGACACCAAGGGTGACTTTACCCAATACGCCACGTTCAAGAACCTTCCCAAGTACGACGGCAACGGCGGACAGTACGTCTATTACGCGCGTGTGGATATGAATGTCCTGGATGACACCAAGGGCGCGCTCGACTACTATGATGACGATACGGTTTCGCAGGATCCATATACAAAGGACCCCGGCTCGTGGGATAAGGCAGATGACGAGGTTGGATCGTTTGCCGATTGCCTCCTTGCAGACAACGACCAGCAGCTCGTTTACCGTGAGGACTCGACGTTCAATTTCCATATCCACGGCTCGGTAACGGTCTCGGGTGAGAAGCTGTGGGAGAACGTCCCTGTCGGTTACTCCAAAGACGACCTGCCGGCGATTTCTATCTACGTGCAGCGCCGCTTGCTTGCGGGTTCGTACGGGGCTAACGGCAACTGGACCGATGACGCTGTTTTGCCTTGGTCTGGCCTTGCACTGAATGTGGATGATACGCAGGCAAAGGGCTATACCGTGGCCAGCTCTAATACGGGTAAGACCGACTCTGGTCAGGAGATCCTTGACGGCAAGACTGCTGTGGCCTGGACGGACAGCCTTGAGAAAGACGGCAACAACTGGACGTTCAGCATCGGCCAGTACGGGGACAATTCCAATAGCAACGCTCTGCCGAGCGATAATAAGCTCGCTGCCTACGATGCCGAGGGACGTCGCATTGAGTACCGTGTGCGCGAGGTCATCGATGGCATTGTTGGTAAGCCTGGCTGGGACCTCAAGCCCGAAAGCGAACTCGAGAAGGCCTTTGACAAGGTCTACGATATTAGATATACGGACTTCTCGATCAGGAATACCTATAAGTCTAAGCAGAGCAAGCTCACGCTGTACAAGGTCTTTACGGGGCGTGCCGACGTTGACACCAAGTACCCCGACTCGACGTTTAGGCTGTACCGCTACTACGTCAAAGATGATGGCTCCAAGAGCGCTCTGACCTTTGTGGCTGAGCAGACGCTCAAGGGCAAGGACGTCAATCATGCCACTGAGTCCGGTGCTGTCACGTTTGACAACCTCGACATCTACGCGCCCTCAGGTGCCAAGTGGCAATATGTTGCCGTTGAGGTTGTGCCCAACGGCTACACCGCCACGAGCGGCATGGGCGAGCTTGCCGCCGATGCTTCTAGTTTTAAGTCTTCGGATGAGTGGACGACCGCCAACGGCGTGTCGCTTCCAACGGACGTGACCGGTTCCCTCTCCATGGGCCCCACCGTTGAGCTTGCTGAGAACCCCTCCGCAGTGAGCGAGACGTTTAAGAATGCCTACGTGGTTGATTCGGTTGACCTAAAAGGCCAGAAGAAGTGGGTCGACAGCAATAATATCTTTGGCACGCGTCCAGAATCTATCAAGCTGACGCTTAAGCGCTGGTACCAGAGCGGTGGCCCCGATGAAGAGAACCCTGGCGGCGTCACGCTGCAAAGCAGCGATCCTTCTAGAGCTAACTACATCGAATGGGATAAATCCTCTGGAGACATCTGGACCTATACCATCAAAAACCTTGAGAAGTGGGCGCCCGACGGTACCGCTTGGAAGTATGAGGTCTCGGAATCGCCTGCTGACATGCCATACCAATACAAAATCAATGCCAAGAATAAAGGCGGATCGTGCCTTTCGACCGATCGTCCTAATTCCGAGGGCGTTCAGTTCCCGTTGATCCAGAATGAGTTGATGGGCCAAGTTGGGTTTAAAAAGAGCTGGAATCAGGTTGATGACGCTTGGGCACAGCGTCCTGCTCAGTACTACACGCTTCAGGCTCGCAAGCTTGGCTCCAGCGATGAATGGCAAGAGGCCGGCTCGTTCTTTGTCTCGTGTGGGATTGTCGAGGTCGATCTCGAGAAAGATACCAATTATGACAATACGGGCCTGATCGCCTATAAGCTTCCGGGCAGCAATCGATATACGGTCGATAAGCTCACCGCGGACGCTACAGATTCCACCACGTATGACTCAAACACTACTTGGACGAATCTTCCCTTGGAAGTCAAGACATCGAGCGGTGGGGTTAAGGTTGAGTACCGCGTGGTTGAGAGCCTGCTTATCTATGACAAGAAGGCAGGCAGCTCCAATACCGTCAAGGTCTACCTCGAGTGCGATAGGGACGGGAATTATTCAATTAAGAATTCCGCGGCGAGTGTCTACCTTCCCTCTCAGTCTGAAACCCATGAGCCAGGTAGCTCAAACTGGAAGTCAAATATCACGAATGTGTGTACAGTGGGAACCACTTCTGTTACGGTGCAAAAGACCTGGAATGACAGTGGCAACGCTTGGGTAACTCGTCCGGGCACGTCTTCTCCAAATGACTCCTGGGCTACGACGTTTGTCCTGCAGCGCTCTTCTGATGGCGGGCATACGTGGAAGTGGTTTACCAAGTACGGGTCCGTTGTCGACAATCCATTCGTTAAGAATCAAACTAACGGTTTTATTCTTAACGATAACCTGCTTACCCGAAATGTCAGTGTCGCAGATAAAGATGTTTCGTTTAATGAGTTGCCTGCGAAGGGCGTTGGTGTGAACGGTCAGGCCGTTGAGTGCCAATACCGCGCAGTGGAGCTGGTTAAGGGCAGCTATAAGGCCACGACTGTTTCGGAGAATGTTCTCGCTAGCAGCAAAGACCGCTCGATGCGTCTTGAGCTGGTGCCGGCCTCAGAAGAAGGGGTTCAGCGCTATGTGAACACGCTGCTGACGACCACAGTTACCGGTACTAAGACTTGGAATGACTGGGGCTCGGGGCTTGCTTCGACGCTTGATCCTTCTACCTGCGGTATTAAGCTCAATTTGTATCGAAAGGTTGAGGATGGCAGTGAGGAGCTAGTCAAGGTTGCCGATGCCACTGGCGCCCTGCGTGATGCGGCGCCTAAGTGGAGCAAGAATGAAGGTGGCAGCTGGACCTACGAGTTTACGGGATTGCCCCAGACCGACCAGAACGGCAAGGTGTATTCCTACAGCGTGAAAGAGGTCGACGGGTCCGTTGCCGGTTGGTATAACGCTCAGAATGATAAGGGCAACCTTACCAATGCTGCGACGCGCTTGACGTTTGACAAGGTCGAGGGCGGCTCGGGAACCGGCGCCGCGACCGGCGATGCGCTCAACGGCGTGAAGTTGGAGGTCTCGGATAGCACTGGCAAGAAGGTCGCTACGTGGTCGCGCGATGAGAATGGCGCTGTCTCCGTTACTGTGGAGGACGATTACGGCAAGGCTGGCGCCGGCGAAAACGCTGGCTGGATCGTGGGTTTGCCGGCAGGGGAGTACAAGGTTCACGAGGCTGTGGTGCCCGCGGGCCATGTCGCCGTGGCGGACTTCACGGTCAAGATCGGCGTCGATGGCGTCGTGACGCACAAGGGCGTCGAGCTCGACGCTTCCGCCGCCAAGATCACGGTGGCCGATCCGCTCTACCGCTCCGCCTTCTCGCTGGAGAAGGTCTACAGGCACGGAGATTCCGAGCTGCCGGTCGCGGGCATGACGTTCGACCTCTACCGCGGCACCTACGATGCCTCCTCCGTTGACGGCGGCGGTGTGAAGATCGCCGCGATCGTGACGGACGCCGACGGCAAGTGGTCTGCCGATGGCTCCGTTCCGTGGATGAACCACGATGACGCCTTTGGCGTGCTCGCCGGATACTTTGTCAAGCAGTCCGACGGCCTGCCCGCGGGCGAGTACTACCTGGTGGAGACGGGCGAGTCCGCGCTCACCAAGAAGCCCGGCGCGGCCGGCGCGGTGAAAGCGTTCACGCTTAACGCGGACGACAGCGGTAAGACTATTCCGGTCGATATCAAGAACGTTGAGTTCAACGCGGGGTTCGCCATTGCCAAGCGCGATTCCAAGACCAATGCGGCCATTAGCGGGGCAACGTTTAAGCTGGTCTATACGCCGATGAATACGACCTCTCCCGTTGAGATCACGGGACTCAAGAGCGGCCAATCTTATGCTCTTGATGGCACGGGTACGGCGCTCGATTCGAGCAAGACGTCCTATGCCTCCGATGGCGACCTTAAAGTCTCCGGACTCAAGAAGGGCAGCTACCAGCTTGTCGAGGTCGCGCCGGCTACAGGCTATAAGGCGCGTGGCGACGGTGAGGCCGTCGTGGCTACGTTTGACGTGGCGGACGACCAAAACGGCTCGTCCAACGTCCTGGCACCCAACGGCGGAGCGGCCCCGGTTGTTACCAACGAACCGTATCTGGGTAGCGTGTCGATGAACAAGGTCGACGACAACGGCACCGCCGTTCCGGGTGCAAAGTTCAAGCTGCAGCGCCGTGACGGTGATAATTGGATCGATGTTGACGGTGATGCTCTTGTGACCGATAGCAATGGTGCCATTACGGTATCCGATCTCGCTTGGGGTACCTACCGCTTTGTGGAGGTTGTCCCCGCGGACGGTTACTACGTGGGTTCTGGCACTGTTGCAACCAATGAGATCACCATCTCTGCAAGCAATGTTGAGGGCTCCGTTACTACGCCTTTGAGCTGCGGAACCGTTACCAATCATGCGCTCGGGCTTAAGATTCGCAAGGTTAACTATTCCCATGACGATTTGCCGGGCGCGCGCTTTGTCGTTAGGGGCGAGTTTGCCGATCGCACGACTTCCAAGGAGCTCGTGACCGATGCGAACGGCCTGGCCTCGCTGGGGTCTGCGCAACTGATCGTGGGTAATACCTATACCGTGACCGAGACCGAGGCCCCTGCGGGCTACAAGATCGGCGACGGCTCCGCCGCAAGCGCGTCCTACCGCTTTACCGTCAAGGCTGACGGCACCTTTGCGGCTGACGGCACCTATACCGACACCGTGTGGTCTGCGGCGGGCACGGGCACGCTTGAGCTCACCATGAAGGACACGGCCAATGTCGTCTCGCTCTCCAAGGCTGACGCGAGCTCGCGCGTGTTTGTTTCGGGTGCGACGTTTACCGTGTATGGTAAGTTCTCCGATACGGGTGAGGATGCCAAGGCGGTGCAGCCCACCAGCGGTGCGGTTACGCTGAGTGGCCTCATTGGCGGCGAGATCTACCGTATCGAAGAGTCTGTCGCACCGGCTGGCTACGGGCGCCTGAGCTCCAGCCTGTACGTCAAGTTTGATGCTGCCGGTAGCAAGCTTTCCGTGGTGGACGCCCAAGGCAACGCGCTCGAGAGTGTTCCGAGCGGCTGGGAAATCGCCGAAAACGAGGCGATTGCCGCGCTCGACAGCAAGACGCGTTTGAGCTTTAACAAGGTTGACGCCGCGGGTAACGGTACCGGTGCCTCGAATTCGCTTAACGGCGTTACGCTTGAGCTGTTGAAGGGTTCTAGCGTTGTTGCAAGCTGGTCTCGTGATGAGAACGGAAACGTGAGCGTTTCCGTTAAGAGCGGTTATGGCGAGGGCGGCAGCGATGCCGATGCTGGTGTAATCTTTGGCTTGCCCGCCGGTGTCTATACGGTGCGCGAGTCCCGTGTGCCTGCTGGGCACCTTGCCGTTAGCGACTTTAAGGTCAAGATCGATGACGAGGGCAAGGTCTCTTTGGTGGACGCTCCCGAGGGCGTCTCGCTTGACGATCACGGTGTGACCGTCGCGGTGGCCGACCCGCTCTACCGCTCCGCCTTCTCGCTGGAGAAGGTCTACAGGCACGGTTCCTCCGAGCTTCCGGTTGCGGGTATGAGCTTTGAGCTTTATCGCGGTGCGTACTATTCCTCCGCTGCCAACGGCGGCGGCATCAAGATCGCCGACATTAGGACGGACGCCAACGGCAAGTGGTCTGCCGATGGCTCCGTTCCGTGGATGAACCGCGAGAACGCTTTTGGCGTACTCGCCGGCTACTTTGTCAGGCAGTCCGACGGCCTGCCCGCGGGCGAGTACTACCTGGTCGAGACGGGCGAGTCCGCGCTCACCAAGAAGCCCGATGGGGCCGGCGCGGTGACCGAGTTCACGCTCGGCGACAACGACAGGGGCGCGGTGAAGGCCGTCAAGGTTACGAACGGCGAGTTCAACGCTCAGCTCGAGATCCATAAGCAGGACGCTCTCACGCGGGCTCCCGTTAACGGCGCCGTGTTCGAGCTGCGCTACACGCCCCTAGGCTCCACTGATGCTGTGGCTATCGGCGGGCTCAAGTCCGGCTATTCGTACGCGCTTAACGCCGCGGGCACGGGCTGCCTGGCCCCCGTTCCCGCCACGCCGGGCGCGCTCAGGGTGACGGGCCTCAAGAAGGGCCATTATCAGCTTGTCGAGACCGCGCCTGCGATTGGCTATGGCTCCCTTGGGGCCGATGGCACGGTGGTGCGAGAGTTTGTCGTGGGCGAGGGCTCGGCCGGGCTTGCAAATGTTGTCCCCGACCCCGATGTCACCAACATGCCGCTGCTGGGCAGCGTGACGATGCATAAGGTGGACACTGACGGCAACGCGATCGCGGGCGCTCAATTTAAACTGCAGCGTTTGGCTGACGGCGACTGGAACGATGTGGCAGACGGCCTCTATACGACCGACGCTGACGGGCGCATCACCGTGACGGGTCTCGCGTGGGGCACCTATCGCTTTGCCGAGGTCGCGCCTGCCGCAGGCTTCTACATGAGCGGCAGCGTCACCACCAAGAGCGTTACCGTTGGGGCCGATAACGTGGCGGGCTCCATCGTTTCGCCCCTCGATTGCGGCACGGTGACCAACAAGAGGCTCGGCTTCGGGCTCGTCAAGTTAAACGACGACGGCGAGCACCTCTCGGGCGCGCGCTTTACGGTGACGGGCGAGTTCTCCGACGGCTCGGCCGCGCACGATCTCTTGACCGCCGCCGACGGCACGGCTTCGCTGCCCGATGGCCTGCTCGTGGCGGGGGAGACCTATACCGTGACGGAGACTGCGGCGCCCGAGGGCTACAAGATCGGCGACGGATCCGCTGCGAGCGCCTCCGTCTCCTTCAGGGTGGGCTCCGACGGTTCCTTTACCGCCGTTGGCGATTACAAGCACGGCATCTGGTCGCTCTCCGGCACGGGCAGGCTATCGCTCGCCATGAAGGATCGGGCCAACAGCGTCTCTCTCTCCAAGGCGGACGCCGCGACGGGCGATTTCGTGGCCGGTGCGACCTTTACCGTCACCGGGCGCTTCTCCGATAGCGCCGACGGCTCAAAGACCGTCAGCCCCGTGGGCGGCGCCGTCGAGCTGCGCGGCCTCATCAACGGCGAGGTCTACCGTGTCGAGGAGACTGCCGCACCGGCTGGCTACGGGCGCCTGGACGCGCCGCTCTACGTTCGCTTCGACGACCGTGGCGAGCGCCTTGTTGTGGTCGATAAGCGCGGCGCGGCGCTCTCGCGGGCCCCCGAGGGCTGGGACGTGGCTGACGGTCGTGCGATCACTGCCAACAACGTGCGCAACCGCCTGACGTTCGATAAGGTGGAGGGCGGCTCGGGCACGGGCGCCGTTGCGGGCTCCGCCCTCAACGGCGTTGCCTTCGAGCTCTCGAGCGGCTCCGATGTGGTGGCCACGTGGGCGCGCTCCGATGAGGGCGTGGTCTCCACGACCGTTGCGTCTGGCTATGGCGAGTCCGGCTCCGGCGCTGACGCGGGCTGGCTCGTGGGCCTTCCCGCCGGCACGTACCGGGTCCACGAGTCCGTGGTGCCCGCGGGCCATGTCGCCGTGGCGGACTTCACGGTCAAGATCGATGCCGAGGGCGTCGTGACGCTCGGGGGCGCGCACGAGGGCGTCGAGCTCGACGCCTCCGCCGCCAAGATCACGGTGACCGATCCGCTCTACCGCTCTGCGTTCTCGCTGCAGAAGCTCTACAGGCACGGTTCTTCCGAGCTGCCGGTCGCGGGCATGACGTTCGACCTCTACCGCGGCACCTACGATGCCTCCTCCGTTGACGGCGGCGGCGTGAAGATCGCCGCGATCGTGACTGATGCCGATGGCAAGTGGAGTGCGGACGGCTCCGTCGAGTGGCTCAACCGCGATGGCGCCTTCGGCTCGCTCGCCGGCTACTTTGTCAGGCAGTCCGACGGCCTGCCCGCGGGCGACTACTACCTGGTGGAGACGGGCGAGTCCGCGCTCACCAAGAAGCCCGGCGCGGCCGGCGCGGTGACCGCGTTCACGCTGGGTGGCAGCGATAGGGGAGAGACGAAGGCCGTCAAGGTCGAGAACGGCGAGTTCAACGCGGGGCTCGCCATTGAGAAACGCGATGCCGCGACCGGATCTCCGGTCAACGGTGCGGGCTTCGAGCTCGTCTACACGCCGCTTGGCAAGGCTGACTCCGTGACGATCTCCGGGCTTAAGACCGGCTGTTCATATGTGCTCGACGCGATGGGCACGCAAGTGGCGGCGCATTCCTCAAATGCGGACGGCTGCCTTAAGGTGACGGGCCTCAAGAAGGGCGGCTATCGGCTGATCGAGACGGTTTCCGCAACCGGCTATGCACCGGTTGCGCCGGGCGGCTCGCTCGTGAGCTCGTTCGATGTGCTCGATGCTGCCAATGGGGTCGGCAACGTGCTCGCCACGGCAGACAGCTCGGCTCCCGTCGTTACCAACGAGCCGCTGCTGGGTAGCGTGTCGATGCGCAAAGTCGACGAGGGCGGACAGCCCATTGCCGGCGCAACGTTTAAGCTGCAGCTCAAGAGCGGTTCGGACTGGGTCGATGTGGGCGATGGCCGCGCAACCGATACGGATGGCTCCATCGTGGCGACGGGTCTCGCGTGGGGCACCTATCGCTTTGTCGAAGTCGCCCCCGCGGCTGGCTATTACCTCGACCAAGCGACCTCCGCTTCGGACGAGGTGACCGTCACAGCCGATAACGTGGCCGCATCTGCTCAGCTTCCGCTTGATTGCGGCACAGTGACCAATACGGCTTTTGCCCTAAAGCTCCTCAAGCGTAATGGGTCCGGCGATGCGCTGCCCGGTGCGGTCTTTACTGTTGAAGGCCGGTTTGCCGACGGCTCATCTGTCGTTGAACTTACCAGCGGCGACGATGGCATCGCCTCGCTTGGCTCGGCCCAGCTCGTGGCCGGGGAGACCTATACCGTGACGGAGACTGCGGCGCCTGCCGGTTACATGATCGGCGACGGCACCGCCTCGAGCGCGTCGTTCTCCTTCTCGGTTGCCGCAGACGGATCTTGGTCCGCTGTGGGTGAGAGCAACCCCGCCGTCTGGTCCATGAGTGGCACGGGCTCGCTTGAGCTTGCTGTGACCGATAAGGCCCATACGGTCTCGCGTTCCAAGGACGGCATGCCCGGCACGGGCGACAGTCTGTTTGCTGTCTCTGACGCGCTTGCAACGCTTGGTCTCATGGCGCTTGCCATTGGCTTGCGTCGCACGCGTCGACGCAGCTAGGCGGTAATTAATTACGCCAAGGCGGGGCATACGGTTCATCACCGTATGCCCCGCCTTTCTTGTCTGAAGCGTTATCCCGCGTTAGCAGCTGCTCTTCGCCGCTCGTATCGCTCTCGCCCATGATGGTGCCGCCGATCGCGTCGAAAATGTTGGTGTAAGGGTGACACCCTAGCGCTCGTTTAACGAAGAACGGCCTTCGTCCTAGAATCTGAAATCACCACAACAACAGGTTCTAGGAAAGGACGAAGACCGCTATGGAAATCTTATCAGACCCGACGCCGGACATGCTCGCTATGCCCCGTTTCGACGACGGCGCCATCGATATGCAGGAGCTGCTTCGCAGACTCGCCGAGCAGGTCGTGAACGCCGTGATGGACGCCGAGGCCGACCAGCTCTGCGGTGGCGGGGCGAACAGCCGAAACGGCTACCGCGAGAGGTCGCTCGCCACCTGCGTCGGCACGCTGACGCTGCGCATCCCCAAGCTGCGCTCCGGCAGCTTCTTCCCGGAGGACGTGCTCGAGCGCCACCGGCGCGTCGACCGCGCCCTCGTTGCCGCCGTCGCCGAGATGTACGCCACGGGCACGAGCACCCGCGAGGTGCAGAGGGTGGCCGAGAAGATGGGCGTCTCCAGGCTCTCGAAGGACCAGGTGAGCGCAATCGCCTCGAGCCTGGACGCAGACATCGAGGATCTGTGCGGAAGGCCGCTCGACGGCTCGCCGGTGCCCTGCGTCTGGCTCGACGCGACCTGCGTCAAGTGCCGCCGCGGGGGGCGCGTCGCCTCCACCGCCGTGGTCACCGCCATCGGCTGCGATGCGGGCGGCCGGGGGCGCGTCCTTGGCGTCGACGTGGTCGACACCGAGTCCTACGACTCGTGGCTCGCCTTCCTGCGGGCTATCCGCTCGCGCGGGGCGGCGGGCGTGCGGCTCGTCGTCTCGGACGCCCACCCGGGGCTCGTCCGGGCGCTCGGCGAGGTCTTCCAGGGCGCCGCGTGGCAGCGCTGCGCGGTCCACCTCATGCGCGACTGCATGCGCGAGGCTGTTAGCGCTAATCTAAAATTGACCACTTTCGCAAACGCATCTCGCCGAATGCGCTAACGCGCTTTCGCCGACCCCGCTAACGTACTTTCACCAACTGCGCTAACGGAACTATGCTCCGATCGGGTATCCGACCCGGGAGGAGCGGGATATGGAGCGAAACGTAATGGGAGAGCTGAACGTCTACAGGGGGTCCGGCGCGAAGCCGAACTTCAGCGAGATCGCGAGGAGGCACGGCATGGACCGGCACACGGTCGCCAAGTACTGGCGGGAGGGCGAGTCCGCCGCCGACGGCAGGTCCGCGAGGGGCAGCGCCTTCGACCCGCTCGAGGAGGTGATCCGCTCGAAGGCCCAGCTGCCCGGGATGACCAAGATGGCCGTCTACGCGTTCCTGCGCGAGAGCCGCGGGGAGGGGCTGCCCGGGTACGGCGCCTTCACCGCCTGGTGCCGGGCCCGCGACGTGCCCTTCGGGGGCGCGGGCGGCCGCGAGCCGCACCCGCGGTTCGAGACGCCCCCGGGCAGGCAGCTGCAGTTCGACTGGAAGGAGGGCATGAGGCTCGTCGACTCGGAGGGCGAGGTCTTCGAGTTCAGCGTGTTCACCGCGACGCTCGGCTACTCCCGGAAGCACCGCTTCATACCGGTCAGGAGCCGCACGCTCGACGACCTGCTGTCCTGCCTGCTCGCCACCTTCACCCGCCTCGGCGGCGTCCCGGAGGAGTGCATCACGGACAACATGTCGTGCCTGGTGACCGTCTCGGGCCGCAGGAGGACCAGGCAGGAGAGGGCGTGGCGGTTCGCGCGGGAGGCCGGCTTCGAGCTCAGGCTCTGCGCGCCGCGCTCGCCGCAGACCAAGGGCAAGGACGAGTCGGCCAACCGCTTCCTGAACCGCCTGCTCGCCTACGGCGGCGAGTTCACCGGGTGGAGCGGCCTCGCCGAGGCGGTGGCCCGGGTCGAGGCCCAGGCCAACTCGGAGCCGAACCGCACCACCGGCCTGCCGCCCGACG
>NZ_JBQHTS010000005.1:0-131539 GCF_052065595.1 Collinsella sp. HCP28S3_E12 | reverse complement strand
GCCAGCCCCAGCTCCCGGGTCGCCCGGTGAAGGCGAGGAAGAAGGGCGTGAAGGGAGCGAAGAGCGTTGCTGCCTAGGCTAGCCCCTTGTCACACAAACTACCGAAGCCTCTTGTTTTTTCCGATATGGATGGAACACTGTTGACGAGTGACAAGCAGATGAGCGACGCCACCTGGACGATGCTCGACGAGCTCGCACGTCGCGGCATTGAGTTTGTACCGTGCACGGGGCGTCCGCTGTCGGGCGTCTTTGAGGCCATCCTCGCCCATCCTGCCGTGCACTACGCAGTCTGCGCCAATGGCGCTAGCGTCTGGCAGCTCGACGAGGATGTGCCCACCGATGCCTCACGCGCCACGCGCATATTGAGCCGACCGCTCGACCGCGCCATCGCCCACCGCGTCCATAGCATTGCCGCCGGCCACGATGTGACCTTCGATATCTTCGCGGACGGGCGGTGCTTCCTCCCCCGCTCGCTCTACACGCGCCTGGACGAATTCTGCGGCGGAGATCCTCACATCGCGGCTTCGCTCAAGCGCACGCGAACGCCGATCGACATGGATATCGACAGCAAAATCGACGAGGTCGAGGTGCTCGAACGCATCGCCATGTACTGGCACGACTCAGCCGACCGCGATGCTATCGTGGCGGCGCTCGACACGCTCGAAGGCATTGAGGTCACGCGTTCGTACGCCATGAATATCGAGGTCATGGGCGGGGGTGCCACCAAGGGAACGGCATTGGCTTGGCTATGTGGGCATCTGGGCGAGCCTCTCGCCGACGCCTGGGCGTTCGGCGACAACATCAACGACATCCCCATGCTGCAGGCAGCGGGCCACGGTACGGCGATGATCAATGCCGAGCCCGAGGACCGCGAAGCCGCCGGCGCCATCACCGAATACGACAACGACCACGACGGCGTCGCCCGCGCCGTCATGGCCGCCCTCGCCTAGCAGCAGCAACCCGGCAGGGTAGCTAATTTGGGACGGGGCTTTTTTAGCTACCCTGGTCACAGTAGTCGTTGGGGGCACTCTTCGCGGGGCGCTGCAAGGACTGTCCCCATCTGCCGAATTAGGCGAGACTCTCCAGCACGCGACGGAGCTCCTGCTGGACGGCGTGGTCGCGGTTGCACCCCACCACGCGATCGGCGACTGCCTTGAGCGCGGGGCGCGCGTTTTCCATCGCGCAGCCCGTGCCGACAAAGCGAATGATCTCGTAGTCGTTCATCGAGTCGCCAAAAGCCATGACCTCGTCGCGTTCGACGCCATAGTGCTCCATGAGCTGTGCGATGCCCGAGGCCTTCGACACACCGGGCTGCATGGCATCGATCCACGCGTTGCCCGAAGGCGCAAAGGTAAAGAACTGGCCGAGCTCGCGCTGCAGTACGTAAGCGCTGTCCATAACGGCACCATCATCGCAAAAGATACTCGCCTTGATGATATTTACGCTGGGATCGGGCAGCTCCCAAATGCGCTCGGCATTGGGAAGGTCCTTATCCACCTCGCGCACGAACTTACTCTCGTCATCGAGCAAGAAGGACTTGGTTCGGTCAAAGAGCGCAAGATGCAGATTGGGAAACGTCGCGACGGCCTGGGCTAGCTTTCGAATCGCCAGGTGCGAATACACCTCACGGCCTACCATTTTGCCGTCGGCGTAGACCTGGGCACCGTTAGCTGCGACAAAGTCCATTTTGTCGCGAACGGGCGCAAAGAACTCGCACAGGCGATCGTAGCGGCGGCCTGACGATGCGGCAAAATGCACGCCATGCTCGCGTAGCGCCAAAATCAGTTCGTAGGTCTCGGGAGGCACCTGGCCGTTTTCGTCAAGCAACGTGCCGTCCATATCGGATGCAATCAGCTTAAACATAGAAAAGCTCCCTTCGGGCTTGCTGGAATCGAACGTGTATCCGATTCCAACGTACCCAAAGGGAGCTCAAATAAGACCCCGCAGTCATAAACGTTACATAGACCTGGCAAATAGCTCACGCGCGCCAGAGAGCCCACGGTCGCGGCGTCAGGCGACACGCCAAAGAGTGTCCCCAGCGACTAGTCGTTTAAGAACGTCCCCGATGACTAGTCGGCGTAGGTGAAGGTCGTGACGTCGAACATGCCCTCGGGGCGGATGCGGAGCGTCGGGATGACCGGCAGGGGCAGGAAGATGATGCCCATGATGGGGTCGAGCGGCGGCTCAATACCCATGGCGCGCGCCTTGACCATAAAGTCGTCGTGCTGCGCCGCGACATCCTCGGCCGTGCCCTCGCTCATCAGGCCACCGAGCGCCAGCGGAATGCGCGCCACGACCTCGCCGTTGCGCACCAGCACGTGACCGCCCTGGCCCACGGCCTCAACAGCAGCCATCATATCGGCGGCGTTGTCGCCCACCACGCACACGTTGTGCGAGTCGTGGCCGATTGTGGAGGCAATGGCGCCACCGGTGATGGTGAAACCGCGCACCCAGCCGCGACCGATATGCTTGCCGACCAGGCCCAGGCCAGCGGGGCCGTCGCCGTCGACGCCCTCGGCTTGCAGCGACACGCCGCGGCCATGGCGCTCAATCAGCATAATGCGGCGCAGGCCCTCGGCGCTCTCGGGGCGAGCCATACCCGTGATGGCCTTACCCGGCACCACGTCAATCACAGCCTCGCCCGGCTTAAAGGCATAGTCGAAAACGTCGAGCGAAAGCTTCGGCAGCTTAACAGAGGCGCGCAGCTCATCGGCAAGGGCTGCAACCTCAGCCATCTCGGGTGCGATCTCGCCCACAAAGGTGCCATCCTGCGCCACCAGAGCACCGGCGGCATATACGCGATGCGGGGCCGTGGCAAACGTCAGATCGTTGAGCACCAGCAGGTCGGCACGCTTGCCCGGAGCGATGGCGCCGCGGAGCTCATGCGGGTCACGACAGCCGTGGTCCAGGCCAAAGGCCTCGGCCGTGGAAAGGGACGCCATGGAGATGGCGACCACCGGGTCGATGCCGGCCTCGATAGCCACGCGGCAGGCATTGTCGATCATGCCGGTCGAAAGTGCATCGGAGGGAGCGCGGTCATCGGTCGCGAAGCAGCAGCGGCGGGCACGGGCGGGGTTTTCCAGCAGCATAGGCGACAGGTTGGCAAGATCATGGCTGCAGGTGCCCTCGCGCAGCATGACATACATGCCGCGGGATAGCTTGTCGAGCGCTTCCTCGGGAATCGTCGACTCGTGGTCGGCGATAATACCCGCCGCGGCATAGGCGTTGAGATCCTTGCCGGCAACAAGCGGAGCATGACCGTCAACCTGCTTGGACGGTGTCTGGTTGGCAGCATCGATGCGAGCGCAGGTCTCGGGGTCGGCCATAAAGACACCCGGCAGGTTCATCATTTCGCCCAGACCAAAGACGTCGCCCGGATGCTCGGCAAAAAACGCCTGCATATCGGCAGCAGTGATGACGGCACCGGCCTGCTCGTCGGGCAGTGCGGGCACGCACGAAGGCATCATGTACTTGATGGAGATGGGCGCGCGACAACCGTCCTCAATCATAAAGCGCAGGCCGTCTAGGCCGGAAACGTTAGCGATCTCGTGGCTGTCGGCAATAGCGGTGGTGGTGCCACGCGTCGCCGCCATGCGCGCATACTCGGCAGGGCGGATGTTCGAAGACTCGATATGCAAGTGTCCGTCAATAAAACCGGGTGCGAGATAGCGACCCTGACAGTCGATAACCTCAGCTGCCTCGTACGTGCCAGCAGCGTCATCTCGACCATCGTAGAGAACACCGACGATCACGCCGTCCTTGACGGCGACGCTACCGGGCGCCACGCGCTGACCGTACACATCGACGATCTGCGCGTTGGCAAACAGCGTGTCGACGGGCACGCGGCCCTCGGCGGCATCGATCACAGACCTCATGACCTCAACGGACATACATACTCCTTTAACCGTAGAAAAAAGCTGCGGAGCGGACAGACCTTCACCGCAGCAAGCCAATAGCCATTGTATGCCCAAACGATGGGCCAGCAATACGCCCCTCTGCTTAACGGCACGCACCACTTGGCGCAATGGGGACAGGCTGCTTTGCACCAAAAAGAAACGTCCCTAAGTGCCAACCAGGACAACGCCGTAGGTGGAGGACGGACAGCGAGCGGACTCCAGAGCGAACAAATTGGCATGAAAAGAGGACGGCATAGACCTTCTGGTCATGCCGTCCTCTTTGAATGACAAGTTGTCGCTCTGGAGCCCGCGCAGCGTCAAGCTGTTACGCGGTTTGGTAAAACCGCGTAACTAAATAAGCTTAAAGCCCTTGCGCTTGCCCACGGAGAGGGTGTCGCCCAGCTTGAGGGCACTGGGGTCGATGTTGTAGCTCTTGGGAGCCACGGCCTTGCCGTTGATCTTGACACCGCCGCCGTCAATGTCGCGGCGGGCCTGACCGGCGCTGGCCGAAAGACCCAGGTCCTTGAGCAGGCCGGCAAGGTAAATCTGGCCCTCGTCGTTTACGGTCAGCTCAACATGCTTCTCGGGGAAGTCGGCGAGCTGGCCCTCCTTGAACACGCGGTCGAACTCGGCCTGAGCCTCGTCGCCGGCACCGGCGCCGTGGTAGGTGTCGCACAGGTCGCGGCCCAGAGCGCGCTTGAGCTCATAGGGATCGGCAGAGCCATCGGCCAGGGCAGCGTCGATCTTGTCGACCTCGGCCGGGGTGAGCGAGCTCGCCAGGCGGTAGTACTTGCCGATCATCTCGTCGGGGATGGACATGGTCTTGCCGAACATATCCTTGGGCGCGTCGGTCAGACCGATGTAGTTGCCATAGGACTTGGACATCTTACGGACGCCATCGGTGCCCTCGAGCAGCGGCATGGTGAGCGCGATCTGCGGCTCCATGCCCATCTTCTCCATGAGCTCACGGCCGGCGAGCAGGTTGAAAAGCTGGTCGGTGCCGCCCATCTCCACGTCAGCCTTGATCATGACCGAATCGTATGCTTGCATCACGGGATACAGGAACTCGTGCAGGGCGATCGGCGTCTGGGACTGATAGCGCTTGGTAAAGTCATCGCGCTCAAGAATGCGGGCGACGGTGAACTTGGAGCACACCTGCAGCAGACCGGCCAGGTCCATCGACAAGATCCAGTCGCCGTTGTGCACGATGGTGGTCTTCTCGGGGTCCAAGATCTTCATGGCCTGGCTCACGTAAGTCTCGGCGTTGGCCTCGATCTGCTCCTGAGAAAGCTGCGGGCGGGTGGAGTTCTTGCCCGAAGGATCGCCAATCAGCGCGGTACCGTTGCCGATGATCAGGGTGACGTTATGGCCCAGGTCCTGGAACTGGCGCATCTTGCGCAGGGGCACGGCGTGGCCCAGGTGCAGGTCGGGGCTGGTGGGATCGACGCCGAGCTTGATGTTGAGGGGCTCACCCTTCTCAAGCTTCTTACGAAGGTCGGCCTCGGGGACGATCTTCGCGGCGCCCGAGGTGATGATACGCATTTGCTCGTCAACAGACAGCATTGGGTATCCTCCTTTTGCTATAGCACCCTCGCCGAAAACGGCGGTGCTGGAAGTCCATAAACTCTCATATGATAACAAACTGACGCGACGCAGCACCTACGACAGGAAAATCCTCGTCCTGCCGCATGCGTCGATGGCAACTGGCAGACGTGTACCGTCACGATCGACCAGATAGCGCGTCTGCCGGCGACGCAAGCAGTCGCAGCAACAAGCCTGTCCCGTCGCATCGGTGGCACAGACGCCCTCGGCGGTCAGCAGGCAGTGCTCGCACACCATAAGCTCGGGACGATCGGTATCGACGGGACCCAGGACGCCAGGACAGGCGGCAAGCTCGGCAACGCGTTTCGTATCGTGAGCGACAAGTTCGGCAGGCAAAAATACGCGCTGCGCCCCAAGCCCCCGCAACCAGGCGAGCGTTGCCCGGTTCGCACAGAACACCGGCGCTGCCACGTCAAAGACGACGCGCAGTTCGCGAGCTATCGCCACTTGTCCCAGATTACGACAGACGATGCGGCCGGCGCGCTGCATGAGCGACCGAGTGCGCTCGATATCGCCCACACGGCAGACCTCGTCGAGCACAACAGTCGCATCGGACAGGTCGAGCTCTTCGTTCGGGTCCTGGTCCATCAGCTGCCAGGCAAAGACCAAGCGAGCGGCGACAGACTCTGCAGGTTCTTCCGGCTGCGCGCCACCATCCATCAGAACGCCCGCAAACGGCAGCGTCTCGACAGCGCGTTTCGCAAGCACGGCCGCATCGGCCTCGGCCCGCATGCGCTCCAGTGCCGCCGCCGTTTGCTCAAGCACACCAGCGCTGCGAATCAGATACACTTCGCAGCCCGCGTCGACCTTGCGCTTGCAATGGACAACGATGCGCTCTCCCGCCGCGGCATCCACCGGGCAGGGAACTTGCGGCCAGCGTTTAGGTACATCGGGCCGAGCGTCGGCGCCCGGGTAAAACCTGATCTCGAGCGTATCGCCCGCCGCCACGGCGGCATCGAGCTCGACGGTCACTTCCTCGTGTCCCACGGTAACCAAACGGCCCACACGCACGCCCTGGTTGATCGCGCGTTCAAAACTCATAAGCTCCGCGCCCGAGCGGCCTCGCAGATACGCGTCGGTAAACCCGCGGTTAAACGACCTTCCCAGCTCACGTTCGAGCGCCCGCACGGCATCGGGATCCCACGCGCCATCACGCAGCATATCGAGCGCCCGGCGCCACGCCCGCACCACGTTGTAGACGTAGTCGGGGTTCTTCATACGCCCCTCGATCTTGAGCGACGCCACCCCGGCAGCAACAAGCTCGGGTAAATGAGCAATGCCCAGATAGTCACGCGGGCAGAGCAGACGATCGCCTTCGACGGCAACGACGCTCTCCCCAGCCTCATCCACCAAATCGTATGCCAGACGGCACGGCTGCGTGCAGTCGCCACGCATCGCCGACCGTCCGCGCCGCAGGGCCGAAAACTCGCACGCGCCCGAATAGCCAATGCATATGGCGCCATGGCAGAACACCTCGATGGGCACACCGGTAGCGCAGAGCGTCGCAATCTCTGCCACGGTCAGCTCGCGCGCCGTCGTCACGCGCTCGACCCCCAGCTCGTCAGCCGCCAAACGCACAGCCCCCTTGCTATGGACGCCCGCTTGGGTGGACAGATGAATCTCGACCCCCGGAATTGCCGCATGCAGCGCGCGGGCTAGGCCCGCATCTGCCACGATCAGTGCATCGGCGCCCAGCGCATGCGCATGTGCCCCCAGTGCCACAGCTTCGGACAGCTCGTCGTCGAACACGAATACGTTGAGCGTCACGTACACGCGCGCACCATGGGCGTGCGCCACGGCACACCCGCGCGCAAATTCGTCATCACTAAACCCGTGCGCACTCACGCGGGCGTTAAATCCGCTCAACCCGGCATAAATGGCATCGGCACCTGCCGCGATCGCGGCGAGCATCTGATTGAGCCCGCCAGCCGGAGCCAACAGCTCGGGCAGTGCCAGCCCCGATGTTGGCGTCCCATTCCCGCATTGTCTGCTAGGCTCCGTCGCCCAAATCGCCATCGGCAAACTCCTTACCAAGGTATGCAATCGCTCTGTTAATTGCCGTCAACCAGCATACACGAGGCTTCGCGCGGCTCGATTGGTTTATCGTGTAATAACTTATGTCCATCCTGCCCGACGCATACCCGCCGCCTGGCACGACATACTTGGAGGTCAACATATGGGTCCTCGCCAACGACAGGGACACGGTCGCTCTAAGACGCACGCTCTGCCCGTCATCCTGCTTTCGCTTTTGGGCTTTTTGCTCATCGCGGGCGTAGCATTTGGCATCGGCATGATCGGCAACGTCAACCGCTGGCTGTCCGACCTGCCCGACTACACCGACGCCAACGCCTATCTGGTCAGCGAGCCCACCGAGATTGTTGACTGCAACGGCAACAAGATTGCCAGCTTCTATACCCAAAACCGCAAGTCCATCACCAAGGACCAGGTCTCCCCGTACGTCCTGCAGGGCACGATCGACGTCGAGGACGAGCGTTTCTACGAGCACGGCGGCATCGACCTCTTGGGCATCGCGCGTGCCTCGGTGGCAACCCTTGCCGGCGGCCACGAAGGAGCCTCGACCATCACCCAGCAGGTGGTGCGCAACACCATCCTGCAGGAGGAGCAGTTCGACTTGACCATCGAGCGTAAGGTGCGCGAGGCCTATATCGCCATCAAGATGGAGGATATGTACTCCAAAGACGAGATCCTCATGATGTACCTCAACACCATTTACTATGGCCACGGCGCCTATGGCATCGAGGCCGCCGCCGAGACCTACCTCTCCAAGAGTGCTTCCGACCTCACCCTGAGCGAGGCCGCGCTGCTCATCGGTCTGCCCAACTCGCCTTCACAGTACGACCCCACGGTCAATCCCGACCTGGCGCTTTCCCGCCGCAATAAGGTGCTCGACAACATGCTGCGCCTGGGCCACATCACGCAGGAAGAGCACGATGCCGCGCAGGCTGAGCCCATCACCCTCAACGTGACCGAGATCTCGGGCAGCGGTGTCGACGTATACTCACAGCCCTACTTTGTCTCCTATGTCAAGCAGCTGCTCGAGCAGGAGTTCTCCACCGACGTGCTCTTTAAGGGTGGCCTGACTGTTAAGACCACCATCGACCCCACCATGCAGCAGGTGGCCGAGGAGGCTGTGCGCTCACAGCTCGACACGCTTTCGCTCGATGGCCTGGACATGGGCATGGTTGTCGTTGACCCCAAGACCGGCTACATCAAGTGCATGGTGGGCGGCTACGACTACAACGCCGACGAGAATCACGTGAACCACGCTACGGCAAAGCGCCCCGTGGGCTCCACGTTTAAGGCCTTTACGCTGGCAACTGCCATCCAAAACGGCATGAACCCCAACGTTATTCTCAACTGCAACTCGCCACTCAAGGCCAAGGGCACCACGACCGAGGTGCAAAACTATGACAAACAGAGCTATGGCAACATCACGCTTAAGCAGGCAACGGCATACTCATCCAACACCGGCTACATTCAGGTGGCCGAAGCCATCGGAAATGACAAGATCATGTCGCTCGTCAAAAAGCTCGGCATCGATCCCGCCAAGGACAATATCGAGGACGTTCCCGTCATGACGCTCGGCACCGGGTCCATCTCACCGCTCGAGATGGCATCGGCCTACGCCGCTTTTGCCAACGGCGGCTATTATCGCCAGCCGATCGCCATCACCGAGATCGACTCGCGTACCGGCTCGGTTCTGTACCAGCACACCGACAATCCCACGCGGGTGCTCACCGAAGGCGAGGCTGCCGCGGTTACCGACGTTCTATCCGGCGTCATGCAGGGCAGCGGCACGGGTGCCGCCGGCGCGCTGAGCGTCAACCAGCCCTATGCCGGCAAAACGGGCACCACTGACAACACCACCAACCTGTGGTTCTGCGGCTACACGCCGCAACTGGCATGCGCCCTGTGGACCGGTTATTCCGCAGGCGAGATTCCCATCCAAAAGTACGGTTCGGACCTGCTGGGCGACAGCACCAACCTGCCCGTCTTTAAGAAGTTCATGAACACCGTTCTTGCGGGCGCCGAGCGCGAGGAGTTCCCGACCGGAACGGCTCCCACGTACAAGAACAATAACGTCTGGAAGTTCTACGGCACAAACAACAAGAAGAAGGAAGAGGACGAGGATAAGGACGAAGACGAGGAAGAAGAGACGGAGACCACCGGCGGGAGCGGCAACGAGGGCGGTAACACCGGCGGCGAAGGCGATGGCGGCAGTACCACCCCTACTCCCGACCCCAGCCCCGATCCCAGCCCCAGCCCCGACCCTGGCCCGACCCCCGATCCCAGCCCTAGCCCGACCCCCGATCCCTCCACAGGTCAGTAGATAGCAAAGCGCCCGAGCAGCTCAAATGCTCGGGCGCTTTTTGCTGGGACATACATGGCATATCGCGCGCAATCGAGATGCCACGACAGGAGCGTCACAAAAAGGGCGTCGGCTCAAAACCGACGCCCCTGTATTTCCACCGTCTTAGCTGGCGTTGTTTACGCGCGTAAAGCTATTTACGCGCGGCACTGAGCTTGTTAATCAGCGCTTCGAGACGTTCGCCATCCTCGGCAGTCTGAGCGATAACCAAAATCGTGTCATTGCCGGCAAGCGATCCGAGCACATCGGGCAGCTCGGCCGCATCGACAGCCGCGGCAATGCCCGAGGCGGTGCCGGGCTGAGCCTTAATCATAACCAGGTTGTCGGTGCGCAACACACCGGTAACCAGCTCGGAGACCATGCGCTGCAGGTGCAGGTCCTCAGCCAGAACATAGATGCCCTCGGGCAGTTTGCGCAGCCCCATATCGGCGATGTCACGCGAAACCGTCGCCTGCGTGCAATCAAAGCCCATGGCGCGGAGTTCGTCCACCAGCACGCGCTGCGTACGCACGTCTTTATTGCGCACGATATCTCTGATGGCATCCTGGCGCCCGTTGCGTTTTTTAGCCATATAAAACCTCACTCCATAGATGGCGAAGACAATCTATCAGTGATTGAATAGTTTAGCGCTATTTGAGGCTATTTGTGAATAAGAACGCATTTCGAAACAATTCTATGCAAATTATTTTCGAATATGACACAGCTAGGCTATCCTTGCGCCCGTTCTGTTCAAAAAAGCAGCCAGATGCGCATACATAACGCAGCGCATAGGCTTAACGTTGGCAATCGGCCCAAACAAAAGTCCAAGGCCTCGGCGCTCTCCCTTAAGGGCCACCGCCATCTGGCGGGTCCGCACGTCGTTGAGCATATCACGCAATCGTGCCGTGCGCTCAATTGAAGACACCCCATGGGGGCTCAGGCACAAATTCTCGATACAAGCAACCAAGCGGCCATAGTAAAACCGTTGGCAGGCCAGCTTTAGATGGTTATCGTCATCTATTGCGTCGAATGGCACGCAAAGCTCTTCAAGCGCCTTGGCGTCATCGGAAAGTCGCGAGAACATGGTGGGGTCGAATGAATCCGCAACCGATGGCGCGGCCGTATGGAAACAAGCTTCGGCGCACCCCAATACGCGTTCCGCATGCGAAAGGGCAGGCGCCAAAAAGGCGATCGCACGATACGACTCGGCATGCTGCAGACACAACTCAAACAGGGAGCGTTCATACATCACGCCGGAATGTTGACAAACCAGACCGCTCTCGACCAGCTTGGCCAGGCCTAAAGCCCGGTCTCCATCGTCGGCAAGGGCAATGGATTGCGCGTCCAACATACGAGAATGGCGTTCCCGATGCGTATCGTAGCGATCGAGCGACACCGAGGGAAATACGATATCTGCCGAGGTCTCACAAGCGACATCGAGCATTGCCAAAAACGCGTGCGGCGCAAACCACTCGTCGGCGCTCATTGCGATAATGTGGGCCCCGCGCGAAGCGGCAAAACCCTCGCGAAGGCAAGCTCCGCTCGACGGATCGTCAACGTCTATCAAATCGATGTGAATATCTCTGCCCGCGGCAACATCGAGCGAATGACGAACGCCCGGCGCAGCGTTGCGACATGCAACGACAATCTGCATATCGTAGAGGTCTTGGTTTTGGACGCTTTCGAGTGCACGCATCGCGTAGCTGGGCGAACCCTCCACAACAAGGATCACCGAAAGTCGCGGAAGCGAGCCACGTCGAAGCAAGTTATCCATCCTCTCGACAGCAATAATCAACTGCCGTTCATGGTACACCCCGGCAATAAACGCAATGAGTCGCCTGATGCGCTGCACGCCAAGAACAGATGTTGCACACGGCTCGCCCACACGAGCAGCATACTTAGATGGCTCTCGCTTCTCCTCTATTCGAGCGCGACGAGCTCGGTGGGGTCATAATCTACGCCCATAAAGGTAAGGCCGCACGCCGGCGCCGTGGGACCCGCAGCAGTACGATCGCAAGCGTCAATCACCTCGCGCATCCACTCGGGATCGCGGCGATGCATGCCGATCTCGACGAGCGTTCCCACGATGGTGCGCACCATCGAATGCAAAAACGCATTGCCCTCGATGGTAAACGTGAGGATATCCTCGCCAAAGGCGACCTCGTGGCCAAACTCGGCACGCATCACGCAACGATGCGTTGGCTTGCCCACGGCAGAAGCGACCTTACAAAAGCTCTTAAAGTCCTGTTCGCCCAAAAGCGCTGGGCAGGCGGCTGCCATCGCATCCACGTCCAAAGGATAACGATGCCACCATACTGCGCCACGCGATAGCACCGGACGCGCATCGCGATCGGCAATGCGGTAGGTATAGGTCCGAGAACGTGCGTCAAAACGCGCAGAAAAGCCCTTACGGGCCTTGTAGACCTCATTAACGGCGATATCTTTGGGCAGCAGCGCATCCATAGCTCGCAGCCACCTGCGGCGCGTTAAAGCGAGCTCAGCATCCGCAACGGGCACGCTGATGTATTGGGCCACCGCATGCACCCCTGCATCGGTGCGCCCGGCACACGTCAAATCGACTGAGCGGCGCAAGAGCGTCTCTATGGCAAGACGCAGCTCTCCGGCAACCGTCGTCTGCCCCGGCTGCTCGGCAAATCCGCTATAGGACGAGCCGTCATAGGCAACACGAAACACCAACGTGGCATCGAGCTCTGGAGTCAAATTGAAATCAGACGGCGCGGTCATGGGCGCTCCCAACAAACAAACAACGATATCGCGACAAAAAAAGAGGGGTACGCGAACATACCCCTCGAATATAGCCTATGCAGACGAATTGTCTACTCAGCGGTCTCCTCAGCAGGAGCCTCCTCGGCAGCGGTCTCCTCGACAGCCTCGACCTTCTTGGGAGCAGCGGCCTTCTTGGGGGCCGGAGCAGCCTTCTTGGCCTTGGGCGTGCAAGGCTCGGTGACGAGCTCCATGATAACGATGGGAGCGTTGTCGCCCTTACGGTTACCGAGCTTCATGATGCGGGTGTAACCGCCGTTGCGATCCTGCCACATGCCCTGAGCAGCCTTGTCGAAGATCTCGGCAACGAGCTGCTTATCGCCGAGCTTGGCGATAGCCAGGCGACGAGAGTGCAGGTCGCCCTTCTTGGCCCAGGTGATGATCGGCTCGACAACCGAACGCAGCGCCTTAGCGCGGGTCTCGGTGGTCTTGATGCGGTCGTTCTCGAAGAGGGCCTTGGCCAGGCTCTTCTTCATGGCCTTGGTGTGGCTCGCATCGGTGCCGAGCTTCAGGCCCTTCTTAACGTTGTGACGCATGGTCTAGTTTCTCCTCAAATATGCGAAGCATTAAGCCTTCAGGCTCAGGCCCATGGACTCAAGCTTGTCCTTCACTTCCTCGATCGACTTAACACCGAAGTTGCGGATGTTCAGAAGATCGTTCTCCGAGAACTCAACGAGCTGACGGACCGAGTGAATGCTGGCACGCTTAAGGCAGTTGTAGGAACGGACAGAAAGGTCCAGATCCTCGATCTGCTTGTCCAGCTCGGCGTTGTCGTTGGTGACCTCGGGAGCGAAGATCGAAACCTCCTCCTCGACCTCGGGGGTCTCGGCAAGGTTCATAAAGGCAGCCATATGCTGGTTGATGATATTGGCGGCCTGGACCACGGCGTCGCGCGGGGCGATGGAGCCGTTGGTCTCGATCTCGAGGACAAGGCGGTCGTAGTCGGTGTGCTGACCGACACGGCAAGCCTCAACGAGCTTGGCGCAACGGGATACCGGCGAGTACAGCGAGTCGACGTGGATCACACCGATGGGATCGTTGTCGCGCTTGTTGGCCTCGCCAGAGACATAGCCGCGGCCATAGCCGATGCGCATGCTCATGGTGAGATGGCCACCCTCAGTGAGCGTAGCGATGTGCTGCTCGGGGTTGACCAACTCAAACTCGGACGGAATAAAGAAGTCCGCACCGGTGACCTCGCAGGGGCCGTCAACCGAGATGGTGGCGGTCGCCTCGTCGGTCGTGCCGAGAGCCCTGAAGACAAGACCCTTGACATTCAGGACGATGTCAGTGACATCCTCGACCATGTTAGGGATGGTCATGAACTCGTGCTGCGCACCATCGATCTGAATAGCCTCGACGGCGGCACCCTCGAGCGAGGACAGAAGAACGCGACGCAGGGAGTTGCCCAGCGTATCACCGTAACCGCGCTCGAGCGGCTCGACGGAGACACGAGCAGACGTCTCGTTGATCTCTTCGACCTGAACCTGAGGCCTAATGAATTCTGACATGTATTACCTCCAGCCTCAGCAGCCCGGATGGACTACTTAGAGTAGAGCTCGACGATGAGCTGCTCGTTGATATCACCGCTGATCTGCTCACGCGTCGGCAGAGCGAGCACGTTACCAGACAGCTTCTCGATATCGACCTCAAGCCAGCCAGGGACCTCAAAGCGCTCGGAGGAAATCAGAGCCTCCTTGATGGGGAGGAGGTCACGGAACTTCTCGCCAACAGCGACGACGTCGCCGGCCTTGACGCGGTAGGACGGGATGTCCACGCGCTTGCCGTTCACGGTGAAGTGACCGTGGCGGACGGACTGACGAGCCTCTTTACGGGTGCGAGCGAAGCCAAGACGGAAAACAACGTTGTCGAGGCGAGACTCAAGGATGATCATGAGGTTCTCACCGGTGACGCCGTTCATCTTACGGGCCTTGTTGAAGTAGCCGTGGAACTGCTTCTCCAGAACGCCATAGATGAACTTGACCTTCTGCTTCTCGCGCAGCTGCATGCCGTACTCAGATTCCTTGCGACGGCGCTTGGGCTGACGGATAGATTCCTTCTTGCTGCTGTAACCGAGCTCAGCGGGATCGATCCCGAGCTGACGGCAGCGCTTAAGAACAGGAGTCCTGTCGATTGCCATATTGATACGATCCTTTCAGTTACACGCGGCGACGCTTCTTGGGGCGGCAGCCGTTGTGCGGGATGGGGGTCTTGTCCTGAATGCTCGAGACCTCGAGGCCAGCAGCCTGGAGGGAGCGGATGGCGGTCTCACGACCGGAGCCGGGGCCCTTGACGAAGACGGAAACCTTCTTCATACCGTGCTCCATGGCCTGCTTGGCAGCAGCCTCGGCAGCCATCTGGGCAGCGAACGGCGTGGACTTACGGGAGCCCTTGAAGCCCACCTGGCCAGCCGACTTCCAGGAAATGACGTTGCCCTGGGGATCGGTGATCGAAACGATCGTGTTATTGAACGTAGAACGGATGTGAGCCTGGCCCACGGAAATGTTCTTACGGTCCGCGCGCTTCAGACGGGCAGCGCGAACGTTCTTCTTAGCAGTAGCCATCTATCTAGCGCTCCTTATTTCTTCTTCTTAGCACCGATCTGACGCTTCGGGCCCTTGCGGGTACGAGCGTTAGTGTGGGTGCGCTGGCCGCGGACCGGGAGGCCCTTGCGGTGACGAAGGCCGCGGTTGCAGCCGATGTCCATAAGGCGCTTGACGTTCTGGTTGCGCTCACGGCGGAGGTCGCCCTCAACCATGATCTGGTTCTTGTCGATATACTCGCGGATGGCGTTAACCTCATCCTCGGTGAGGTCCTTAACGCGCGTATCCACGTTAACGTTGCACTCGACGCAGATTTTCGTCGCAGTGGTGCGGCCGATGCCGTAAATGTAGGTCAGACCGATCTCAACGCGCTTCTCACGCGGGAGGTCGACACCATTAATACGGGCCAACGTAGTCTCCTCTCTTAACCCTGACGCTGCTTATGACGGGGGTTCTCGCAAATGACGAGGACCTTGCCATGGCGCCTAATGATTTTGCACTTATCGCACATCTTCTTGACCGAAGGACGTACCTTCATCGTTCTTCCTTTCGGTAGCGCTCAAACTACTTCCCTACTATCTACTCGCCCAGCCGCAGGCGTTTAAAACTATGGCTGGTCTTCACACACAATCCGACCGTAGGTTGAGCTAAGCCTGCAGTCGGAAATAGAGTGCGTGTATGCGTGCCGCTATTTGTAGCGATAGGTGATGCGGCCGCGGGTCAGGTCGTACGGGGAAAGCTCCACGACAACCCTGTCACCGGGGAGAATACGGATGTAATTCATTCGAATCTTGCCAGAAATGTTGCACAGAACCGAATGACCGTTCTCGAGCTCGACCTTAAACATGGCATTAGGCAACGGTTCCTTTACCGTACCCTCGAGCTCAATTGCGTCTTCCTTCTTCACAAGCAATCATCTTTCTCTAGAAAACGACAGCGATTGAGTATTCTACAACACGTATACACGCATCGTAATAACTTCGTAATGGCTCCACAACTACGTGGAACTTGTTACATTTGAAATGTAAAACAAAGCCGTTCCCTGATGCCCAAGATCGCCTTGAAATGAGAAGGCATAGACCTTGGGGTCATGCCTTCGAAATTGAAAGGCGAGGTTGGGCATCAGGGGGCGGCAACTTTTACATTTCTCCGCCTTGGAGCGAACACCAGGATCCTTGCGCATCGGTGGTGAGAATCACCGGACCGTCATTGGTGATGGCGACGGTGTTCTCGTAGTGCGCGGCGGGCAGGTGGTCGTTGGTGGTGACGATCCAACCGTCGGAGCCCGTGCTCACATGGTTGGAACCCATCGTTACCATCGGCTCGATGGCAATGACCATACCGGCCTGGAGGCGAACGCCCCTCCCCTTCTTTCCATAGTTAGGAACATTGGGGTCCTCGTGCATCGCGCGGCCAATGCCATGGCCCACATAGTCACGAAGCACGCCATAACCGTGAGACTCGGCGAGAGACTGGACGGCATGGCCAACATCCCCGATATGGTTACCGGGAACAGCCTGCTCAATGGCAGCCTTAAGGCAATCGCGCGTAACCTCGCACAGGGCCTTGGCCTCGGGCGTAGGGGTGCCGACGAAAAACGTCCATGCGTTATCGCCAACCCAACCGTCGACAACGGCTCCCGTATCGATAGAGATGATATCGCCATCGCGCAGGATCATATCGGGGTTGGGAATACCGTGGACCACGGCATCGTTGATCGATGCGCAAATGGTCCCCGGGAACCCGCCGTAACCCTTAAAGGCCGGGGTGCCGCCATGCATGCGGATAATCTGCTCCGCGAGCTGATCGAGCTCAAAAGTCGAAACGCCGGGGCGCACCATGGCTCCAACGTGGCGGAGCGCCATCTTAGATAGCGCTCCTGCCTTCTTCATCTGCTCGATTTGCGTTGCAGACTTAATCTTAATCATAGACCGAGGGCCTCTTTGACATCCCCGTATACGGTCTCGCGAGCCTGGTCACCGTTGACCGACTTGAGCAGACCCTGGCCACGATAGTAATCGACAAGCGGGCTCGTGGACTTCTCGTAGACGTCGAGACGGTTCTTGATGGTCTCGGGCTTATCGTCGTCGCGCTGATACATCTCGCCGCCGCATTTGGGGCAAGTAACATCGGCAGCAGTGCCGGTGTAACCGCAGGCGCGGCAGGTGCGACGCGAAGACAGACGATCGATGATGACCTCGGGGGCCACGTCGACCAGAAGGGCGCAGTCGATCTCGCGACCCATGGCGGAGAGCTCGGAATCGAGCGTCACAGCCTGGGCGGTGTTGCGCGGGAAGCCGTCGAGGATGAAGCCCTGCTGGGCGTCATCGGCGGCAAGGCGCTCCTTGACAAGGTCGATCACGAGCTGGTCGGGAACGAGCTCGCCAGCGTCCATGTACTTCTTAGCCTGAATACCAAGCTCGGTGCCACCCTTGACGGCAGCACGCAGCAGGTCGCCCGTGGAGATGTGGGCGACGCCAAACTCGGCGACGAGCTCCTGTGCAACGGTGCCCTTACCGGCACCCGGAGCTCCGAGCAATACCAGGTTCATGAGCAATCCTCCTCTAGCCTATTTAAAGAATCCATCGTAATCATACATCTTGATCTGGCCTTCGAGCTTGTCGACCGTGTCGAGCACGACGCCGACCATGATGAGGATGGACGTGCCGCCAAATGCCTGGATCAGCTGATTGCCCGTGAAGGAGAAGATGATCGAAGGCACGATGGCGATGAGCGCCAAAAAGACAGCGCTGGGAAGCGTAATCTTGTTGAGCGCGTTCTTGATGTAGGCCGCGGTAGCCCTACCCGGACGAACGCCCGGAATGAAGCCGCCCTGCTTCTTAAGGTTGTCGGCCGTGTCATCGGGATTGAACACCATGGAGGTGTAGAAGTACGCGAAGAACACGATGAGGACAACGTTAAGCACCCAGTTGAGCCAACCGGTCGAAAGCGCAGAGGCAACTGCCTGAATCCAGCCGATGCCGGGGAAGAACACGGCAACCTGAGCCGGGAAGTACAGCAGCGCCGAAGCGAAGATGATCGGCACGACACCCGCGGTGTTGACCTTGATGGGCAGGTAGGTGGTCTGGCCACCCATCATGCGACGGCCCACGACGCGCTTAGCGTAGGAGACCGGAATGCGGCGCTGGCCGCGCTCAAGGAAAACGATCAGCGGGATAACCAGCAGGATGATGGCGCAGATGATCACCATAGTGATGATGCCACCGCCATTGCCCTCGGTGCTGGAGAAGATCGCCTGCGGCAGACCGGCCATGATGTTCGCAAAGATGATCAGCGACATGCCATTGCCGATACCGCGCTGGGTAATGAGCTCACCAATCCACATGATCAGCATGGCGCCCGCGGTGAGCGTGCCGACGATCATGAGGTCGAAGATGATCTCGGGAGCGGCGGCGCCATTAAAGCTGATGCCGAAGCTCTTAAAGAGGAAGAGGTAACCCACGGAGTTGAGGATTGCCAGAGCCAGGGTGAGGTAACGCGAATACTGCGTAATCTTGGTCTGACCGACCTCGCCCTCGCGGGCAAGCTCATGCAGGGAAGGCACAACGGCCTGGAGCATCTGGAGGATGATCGAGCTGGTGATGTAAGGCATGATGCCCAGCGAAAACACCGACACATAGCTCAACGCGCCGCCAGAGAAAAGATTCAGGAGGGCCATAGCACCTGCGGCGACCGAATTGTTATCGGTCGAGAAAAGGCCCAGCATCCCCTGGAAGGGAATGCCGGGCACAGGAACGTGCGCACCAATGCGGTACACGACGAGCATAGCTATGGTAAAAAGAATCTTTTCGCGCAGTTCTTTGATGCGGAAAGCATTCTTAAGACCATTTAGCACGGCAGCTCGACCTTTCCGCCGGCGGCCTCGATCTTGGCCTGCGCAGAAGCGCTGACCTTGTCGACCTTGACCGTGAACTTCTTGGTAAGCTCACCATTGCCGAGCACCTTGACGGGCTCGAACTCGCTCTTGGTGATGCGAGCGGCCTTAAGAGCGGCACCGTCGATCACAGCGCCATCCTCGAACTTACGCTCGAGACGCTCAACGTTAACAGCGGTGTACTCGATACGACGGGGGTTGCGGAAGCCCGGAAGCTTGGGCAGGCGCATAGCCAGCGGAGTCTGGCCACCCTCGAAGCCGGCACCCTTGGTGCCGCCAGAGCGAGAGCCCTGGCCCTTCTGGCCGCGGCCAGAAGTGGTGCCGTGACCCGAAGAATTGCCACGGCCAACGCGCTTGCGGTTCTTGGTGGAACCGGGCGCGGGAGTAAGATCGTGAAGCTGCATTTGCTACTCCTCTACAATCTCGACAAGGTGCTTGACCTTGAAGATCATGCCGCGGACGGACTCGTTGTCAGTAATCTCGCGAACCTCGCGGATCCTGTGGAGACCGAGGGCACGGACAGTACGGACCTGGTCCTGCTTGCAACCGTTGGTGCTGCGGACCTGCTTGATCTTGATGGTGTCAGCCATGCTTAGTTCTCCTTACCGACGAACATCTCGGAGACCGTCAGGCCACGGCGAGCCGCGACGTCCTCAGGGCTGGAGAGCTCCTTGAGGCCCTCGACGGCAGCCTTGATGATGTTGAGGCCGTTGTCGGTACCGAGGGACTTGGACAGGACGTTCTTGATGCCAGCAAGCTCAAAGAGGGGACGCACAGCGCCGCCGGCGATAACGCCGGTACCCTCGACAGCGGGCTTGATGATGATGCGGCCGGCACCAAAGTGGCCGATAACCTCGTGCGGAATGGTGCCCTCTTCGGTCACCGGCACGTGGAACATGTTCTTCTTGGCATCGAGAGACGCCTTGGAGATGGCCATGGGCACCTCAGCGGACTTGCCCATGCCAACGCCGACGTTGCCCTTGCCATCGCCAACGACGACGAGAGCGACGAGGCTCATGCGACGACCGCCCTTGACGGTCTTCGACACGCGGTTGATGTAAACGACGCGCTCCTCGAACTCGGAGGCCTCGCGCTGCTGCTTCTGATTACGAGCCATGTGCTACATACCTCCTAGAACTCGAGACCGGCGGCACGAGCACCGTCGGCGAGGGCCTTGACGCGGCCATGGTAGATACGGCCACCGCGATCGAAGGCGACCTTGGTGATGCCGGCCTCGATGGCACGCTTGCCAACGAGCTGACCGACCTTCTCCGCAGCCTCCTTGTTCGAGGTGTGGGTGCCCTTGAACTCGGCCTCGAGGGTCGAGGCAGAGACGAGCGTCAGGCTGGAGCCCTTGCTGTCGTCGATGATCTGGGCATAGATGTTGGCGTTGGTACGGGTCACGCGAAGACGCGGACGCTCGGCGGTACCCGAGATCTTGCCGCGAACACGACGCTGACGACGCTTGAGGCCTTCCAGCTTCGCCTTATGCTTGTTCATACGTAAACTCCTAAAAAGGTTGATCTTGCCAGCACCTAACGGGGTGCTGGTCTTATGCGAGTGAGTCGGTTACGACTACTTGGCGGCCTTACCCAGCTTGCGGCGGATGTGCTCGCCAACGTAGTGGATACCCTTGCCCTTGTAAGGCTCGGGAGGACGATGGCCGCGGATCTCAGCGGCGATCTGACCGACCTGCTGCTTGTTGATACCCTTGACGTTCACGTGGGTGTTGTCGGGAACCTCGAAGGTGATACCCTCGGGAGCCTCGACGATCACGGGGTGCGAGAAGCCCAGGGAGAACTCGAGGTTCTTGCCCTTCTGCTGCACGCGGTAACCGACGCCGGCGAGCTCGAGCTTCTTCTCGAAGCCCTCGGAAACGCCAACAACCATGTTGTGGATGAGGGCGCGGGTGAGGCCGTGGCGGGCACGGGTCTCACGCTCGTCGTCGGGACGGGAAACGGTGAGGACGTTGTCCTCGATGTTGATAGCGAGCTTCTCATAGACATCGAGCTCGAGCTGGCCCTTGGGGCCCTTGACGACAACGTTGTTGCCGTTGACTGCCACTTCGACTCCGGCGGGAATCTGGACAGGCTTATTACCGATACGAGACACGGTGATCTCCTTTCCTTCTACCTACCGAGCGAATTACCAGACGTAAGCGATGATCTCGCCGCCGACGTTGTGCTTGCGAGCATCGCGGTCGGTCATGACGCCATGGCTGGTGGAAATAATGGCGGTACCAAGGCCACCGCGGACGCGGGGCATGTCGGCAACGCCGGTGTACTTACGCAGGCCCGGCTTGGAAATGCGGCGGATGCCGTTGATGACCTTAGCCTTCTTGGGACCATACTTAAGCGTGATGTGCAGAGTCTTCTGGGGAACGGTGTCCTCGACATCGTAGCCCTCGATGTAGCCCTCCTCGTGCAGAACACGAGCGATCTCGACGAGCTTCTTGCTGCTCGGCATGGAGACCGTGGCCTTGTTCACAGAGTTAGCGTTACGAATGCGCGTAAGCATATCTGCGATCGGGTCTGTAAGGTTCATACAGATTCTCCTTCGTTCTTGATGAACACGTGCTCTTGGTTCTTCGCCGCCCTTAACGGCAAAGCCTAACTAGCACGTTTTCCCTGTTCCAAACGGATGCTTGAAACGCTGGTAGTGACTTACCAGCTGGCCTTCTTAACGCCGGGAAGCTCGCCCTTGAGTGCAAGCTCGCGGAAGCAGACACGGCACAGGCCGAACTTGCGGTACACAGAGTGCGGACGGCCGCAGCGCTGGCAGCGCGTGTACTCACGAGTAGAGAACTTCTGCTTGCGATTGCACTTGACGATCATCGATGTCTTAGCCACTTATATCCTCCTCACATAGAGTATTGTTCGCCCCAAGCGCCGCCCCCTTGTGGGAACGGCGCTTATAGGGCAGGTGAACCTATTTCTTGAACGGGAAACCAAAGGCGTCCAGAAGGGCCTTGGCCTCCTCATCGGTGTTGGCGGTGGTCACGAAAGTGATGTCCATACCACGCTGGTGATCGACGGAGTCAAAGTCGATCTCGGGGAAGATGAGCTGCTCGGTGACGCCCATGGAGAAGTTACCACGGCCGTCGAAGCTCTTGGCGGAGATGCCGCGGAAGTCGCGGATACGGGGGATAGCGACGGAGGTCAGACGATCGAAGAACTCCCACATACGGTCGCCACGCAGGGTAACCTTGCAGCCGATCGGCATACCAGCGCGCAGGCGGAAGGTAGCGATGGACTTGCGGGCACGGGTGATCATCGGCTGCTGGCCGGTGATGGCGCGCAGGTCGCGCACGGCACCGTCGATGGCCTTGGAATCGGTAGCGGCCTCGCCGACACCCATGTTCACGACGATCTTCTCAAACTTGGGGATCATCATGACGTTCTCGTACTGGAACTTGTCCTGAAGCTGCTGCTTGACCTCGTTGTTGTACTTGGCCTTCAGACGCGGCACATACTTCTCTTCTGCCATTGTTCACTCCTTCTTGGGGTTTTAAGCACGGGGCGTGGCCACGGTGGGTTGTCCTCGTGCCTCCTGACTGCATCCGCGCCGCTCATGGCATTTCGCGGTTTGGACTCGACGCAGCAGGAGCCGACAAAACAATCGGTACTATACGCGCATTGGGTGCGTATTTCCAGAAAAACATCGTCTGCCTGCACAACTCCACAACTCCCTCGCACAAATGGGTCCCAAAAAGCCGTTGCAGTGAAATAGGGACTGTTTGACAGCTTAACCGGCTTAAACAATCCGTATTTCACCGCAACTCATATATGGGGCGTTATTTTTGGCGAGGCAGGACCAGGTTGAGGACGACGGCGACAAGTGCGGCGACGGCAATGGAGGATCCGCCAAAGACGGTGTCGACCCATGCGGGGAATCCAGCGCCGGCAAGCGCGCCGGCCGTGCGCTCAATACCCGTGCCAAAGGCGATAGAGAGACCCATGAGCGTGGTATCGCGCTGAGACAGGCCGTGGCGGGAAAACATGACCACACCGTTCATGCCGATGGTTGCGAACACGCCGATCGTGGCGCCGCCGATCACCGGTTGCGGAATGGACGTGAGCACTGCCGCGCACTTGGGCAGCAGGCCCGCGACGAGCAGAATGGCGGCTGCGAGCGTAAAGACCATACGGTTGACGACCTTGTTCTCGGCGATGATGCCCACATTCTGGCCAAAGGTTGCCGTGGGGACGCCGCCCAAAAAGCCCGAGAGCATACCGACGAGACCATTGGCGATCAATCCGCCCGAGATCTGACTATCGGTCGCGGGGGTATCGAGCGCAGCAGAGGACACGGCGGCAAACTCTCCCATAACCTGCACGGCGTTCACGATGGCCACAACGCCCACCACGGCGCACGCCGCTGGATCGAACACCAGACGATGGGCGCCAAACGCCGGTGGGGCAAACCAACTTGCAGTCGCGACAGCCGATAAGTCGACCATGCCCAACACCGCCGCAACGACAAAACCTGCGCAGATACCGGCCAGGATGCTGCCCAGCTTGAGCGCGCCCTTGCCGTAGTTACCGACCATAAAGGTGACGACAAACGTCACGAGCGCGACGGTCCAGTTGGTGACGCTGCCAAAATCGGCCGCGCCCTCCCCGCCTGCCATGGACGCCACGGCAACCGGGCACAGCGACAGGCCAATGACAAAGATGACGGTACCGAGCACCGGAGCTGGGAACAGAAAGCTCACGCGCTTAAACAAAAGACCGAAGAGCACGACGAGCGCGCCGCCGATAACTTGAGCGCCCAGCACGGCCTCGAAACCAAGCTCAAGACCGACCGCTTTAAGTGCCGGCACGAAGGTAAAGCTCGCGCCCATCACGATGGGCAGGCCCGAACCGACGATGCCTTTTATGGGGAACTGTTGAAGGAAAATATCAAGCGCCGAGAGGACCAGCGACGCCTGAATGACGGCGGCTTCCTCTTGAGGGGTAAAGCCGCAGACCGACGCGATGATGATAGCGGGCGTAACGATACCCGCGAATGCCGCCAGCACATGCTGCAGTGCATGGGGCAATACCTGCACAAACGAAACTTTTCCCGTACGCTCGAACAGGGCGTCCCCTGCCACCGACTCTGCCATTTACGCCTCCCATACCCTAGGCAGCGGCCCTATGCCGCCCAACGGGCGGACATTATAGGGCATATGGCACAGGTAGCATTTTGACCCGCATGCGGCAGAGGGCTGGGGTAGCTAATTTGGGACGGGGCTCTTTTAGCTACCCAACAGTGAGCGAACGCCTCGAGATGATTTTTCTGGGACGGGGATTAAAAAATCATTGCGTACCTAATGATTTTTTAATCCCCGTCCCAGAAAAATCATCGAGCAGGCAGGGTAGCTAAAAGAGCCCCGTCCCAAATTAGCTACCTCTGGGATGCGACTAGCGCTTGCGGGGGACGAGCTTGGTGCGACGCAGATGGATCATCTCGGCGGCGATGGAGATGGCGATCTCTTCGGGATCCTCGGCCTGAATGGCAACGCCGATCGGCAGGTGCAGCTCGTCGATCTGGTCCTGCGTAAAGCCCTCCTGCTCCAAGCGAGCCCGCACAAAGGCCGTCTTGCGGCGCGAACCCAGGCAACCCAAATAGGCGGGCTTGGCGCGCATGGCCTGAATCACCACATCGATATCGGACTTGTGGCCCGCCGTGGCGACGACCACCAGATCGCGCGGACCGATGGGGCATTGCTCGTCCAGGTTCTTGTAGTCGACCAGACGACGGTCGTAGACGCCGGGCACCCATTCGGGCGTCAGCGTGCCGGGGCGGTCATCGCACGCCACAACGGCAAAGCCCGCCGCCGTGAGCACGCGCGCCGTCGCGGCGCCCACGTGACCGCAGCCAAAGATGTAGGTCAGGCCCTCGGGGCAAAGCGTCTCGATGTGCGCCGGGGGAATCTCGGAGGCGGCGTTGGTGTAGGTGACCTTACTCCCCTCTTCCGTCAGCGAAAGCCCGGGGCAACCCACAATGGTGCGGCGCGACTCCTCGCCATGGTATTCGGCAGCGTCGCTTTCGAGCGCGCTTGCGATAAACGGTTCAAAGTCGATGACGAAGTCGCCGATGCGTCGATACGCCAAGACGTCGGCAACCGACTGGAACAACGGCGCCTGCGATGCATCCAGGTGCAGATAGCACAGGCAGATGGCTCCGCCGCAGATCATGCCGGTATCGGAGTTCTCGCCGCCCATGGTGTAGCGGACCAGACGCGATTGCCCTGCGGCCAACAGCTCGCGCGCCTCGTCCAGCGCAAGGAGCTCAATCTTACCGCCACCGATGGTGCCCGCTTGGCTGCCATCGGCAAAGACGGCCATCCAGGCGCCCACGCCGCGCGGCGATGACCCTGCCGTGCCGGCAACTACCACCAGCTCGCACGTCTTACCGGCCTTCAGAGCGCCAAGCGCAGCATTCACCACATCGAGCTTTTCCATCGTCGCTTCCTATCACCTAAAAACGTCGGTGAACATGGCGAGCGCCTCGAGTACGCCGCCGCCGACCGACGTCGCCTTGTCCGAAATATAGTTGATATAGCTGGCATCGCCGCGTGGATCGACATCGGCACATTTAAAGCCCTCAGTGACTTGAACGCCGTTCGCCAAAAGCCCGCGCAAGCAGCCGTCAATCTGCGTGACCATGGGCGCATCGCCCGCATACCCAATCGCATCACCGGCACTCACGATGTCGCCAATCACATGGTCGGACCTAAACACGCCGGCGGCGGGGCTGTGGATAACGCGCTCCTTGCCATAGCCGGCGATGACACCCGGCACGCCCGTATTGGGCTGGGGCGAGCCCTGGGTGATGACGCGGCCGAGAAAATGACCGCGCATGGTCTCGACCACGGCATCGCAATCGAGCGGCGCGGTAAAGCCCGGTCCTACGGCAATGACGACAGGCGCCATATCGCGCGTGGTGCCCAAATTGCGCTTGGCCAGGATCGCGTCGACCACGGCAGCGGGCTTAAGTTCGTCGAGCATCTTGGCCTGGGGATCCACCACGACGGCAACATCTCCGGCCTGGGTAATTGCAAGCGCCTCTGCCGGCGTCTGCGCCAAGCGGGCGCGAATGCCCTCGACCTGAACCTCGCCCAGGCGAATGGCCTCGCAAAAACTGATTGTGCGGCGGATACACGTGGGAACCGCGATATCGGCCATAACGACCGACACGCCGGCGCGCACCAAACGGGCGGCGACGCCCGTGGCGATATCGCCGGCGCCGCGAACATAAACGAGCATTTCCGGGGCACCTCCCTGTGCTACGGTTTGAGCAGAGCAAAAGCGGTTCGACCGCTACTCTGATGATTATTTATTATCACAGTATTATACGGCGGTGAACAGATGGAAACGACGAGCGGAAACCTTGCCTCCGCGCTCAAGCTCGAGCCGGGCATTACCGCGATTATCGGCAGCGGTGGCAAGTCGACCTTGCTAAAGGCGCTCGGCCTTGAGCTTATGCGCGTGGGCGGCCGCGTGCTCCTCTGCACCACCACGCATATGTTTCCCGTCGCCGGCGTGCCATGGGACGGGTCGAGTCGTCTCCTGGACGCCGCACCTTGGAAGCCGGGCGCCGCACATGTCCCCGGTTGCACCTGCGAGGCCTGCGCGGGCCTTGCGCGGGGAAGCATCTGCCAAGCAGGTGTCTTGGACCCCGAGACGGGCAAGCTCTCCGCCCCCGCCGAGCCGCTCGGCAAGCTGGCACAGCGCTTTAACTACGTCTTGGCCGAGGCGGACGGCAGCAAGCGGCTCCCGCTCAAAGCCCACGCTGCCTGGGAGCCGGTGATTCCCTCTGGCACGGCCAACATCGTCTGGATCGTTGGCGCCTCGGGGCTCGGCAAGCCCATCAACGAAGCCGTCCACCGCCCCGAGCTCTTTTGCGAGCGTTGCGGCTGCGAGACCACCGACATCGCCACGCCCGAGCGCGTCGCCCAGGTGCTCAATGCCGAAATGCAGGCGCTGAGGCTCGACGCCGCGCACGTCATACTCAACCAAGTCGACGCGCTCAGCGACCCCACGATAGCCGACCGCTTTGAGGCTGCCCTCGGCCGCCCCGTCGTCGCCACCAGCCTCCAGGGGTAGCTAATTTGGGACGGGGCTCTTTTAGCTACCCCATGTTGAGAGAAAAATCATCAGGTAGGCAGGGTAGCTAAAAGAGCCCCGTCCCAAATTAGCTACCCCTGGCGGCACCCCCTGCTAGCGAGGCGCGTAGCAGGCCGCAACGTGTTCTGAGACGCGGCGCTGTCCCTTGGCGGTATCGACGTCCCACAGCTCGTAGGCACGCGCCTCGACCAGCACCACGTCGGTGCGGTCCTTGAGAATCGAACCGCCGCCGTCCTTGCCCTCAAGACACATAAGCGCATCGAACAGTTCCGCCGGAAAGAGCACCGGGCTCGAAGGCTCACCGCTGCACGCCAAGCGCACCGGGTGTTTGCGGCCGCGCTCGTCAAACGCGCGAACCATGGCCTCAAAAGAATCCGCGCTCACAAGCGGCTGGTCGCCCGGCAAAAAGAGGCAACCTTTCCAGTTGTGATCGAATCCCCACGAAAGGCCCGCACGGACGCTTTCGCTGCGCAGCTCACCCTCGTGCAGCGCGCACGGGCAATGCTTGTCCTCGCAAATCTGAGCGACCTCGGGCCAACGCGTCGAAACCACAACGTCAAAGCCCCGGGGAACCGAATCGATGGTCCGGGCAATCAGCGGCTCGCCATAGATATCGGCAAGCATCTTGTTAGAGCCAAACCGCTTGCCCTCGCCCGAAGCCATAATGACGCAACCAAGTTTCATGGCGATACCTCCCCTGAAGCCATCGTACCCATAACGCGCGTCGCGGGGCATCTACATCGAAAGCGCTTATCCCGCACGCCCACGATGCAAAAAGGGGGCACCCCGCCGGTTGGCAGAGCGCCCCCTTTACATGGTTTACCTCAGCCCGGCTTTAGGCCTGAAACCAACGGACGGCGTTGCGCTCATAACGCAGCGACGCTTTCGTTATTTGCGAACAAGTGGGGTTTATGGCAAAGTGTGCCCAAACTAATTTTTAGGAAGGCACCCATGACCCCCGCACAGATTGAGTTTTATAAGCGCCTTGCACACGGCCTGGCGCTCCAGTTTGGCCCCAACTGCGAAATCGTCGTCCACGATCTGGAGACCGAGGACGTGGACCACTCCATCGTGGTGATCGAAAACGGCCATGTAAGCGGGCGCAAGCTGGGTGACGGTCCCAGCCATATTGTGTTTGAGTCCATGCACGAGGACACCACCGACGTGCACGACCGCGAGCCATACCTCACCAAAACCGCCGATGGCAAGCTGCTTAAGTCCTCGACCATCTTTATCCGCAACGACGAGGGCAAGCCTGTCGGCATTTTGGGCATTAACTTTGACATTACGCTCATGAAAGCTTTTGAGCGCTCGCTCGATGCCTTTACCGGCACCGACGGCACGGGCTACACCGAGCCCGAGCCCATTACCAAAACCATCGGCGACTTGCTCGAAGATCTGCTGCGCGAGTGCGAGCAATACGTGGGCAAGCCCGCGGCCCTTATGACCAAAGATGAGCGCATTCGCGCCATTGGCTACCTCGATCGTCGCGGCGCCTTCCTCATTTCCAAGTCGAGCGAGCGTGCCTGCGAGTTCTTTGGCATCTCTAAGTACAGCTTCTATAGCTACCTCAACGAGGCAAAGGCTGCCGCCGGCGACAAATAGTCAGCGCGCCTGCGCCCCTCCCCTTTTGGGCGTGAGTTCTGGAATGCACGAATCCAAGACTCGGCCGCAAGGCAAGTTCCATATAATCGAAGGACGAGACAGTTCGAAAGGATGGAACAAGATGGGGTCGAGCAACGCATCGCGCAACGACCACGGAGGCTTCGCTTCTGCCGCCAGGCATGCGAAACGCGCGTTTGACGAGGGCGAAGACGATCTGTTTGCGTTGAGCCTCGACGACGTGATGAGCGATCGCCCTTGGACCGCCGACGAGCCCATGAGCGGCAAAACCCATTCGGCAGGCGATCCTTCCGAGACGGCATCGTTTATCGCCGCGGCGCAGCATCTTGCGCCCGAACCGCCCGTTGCAGATCTCGACGACTTTGCGACCCGTCAGTTTGCCTTCGATTCCTGGGCTGATGCCGATCTGGACGAAACATCTGCCGGCGCGCCGACGCTCGGCGAGCCGGTAAATCCGCTTGTCGCCGCGTCTGCTTCCGAATACGAGCCGGACGACCATGCGCAAGCTATACCCACATCCTCATACACCGATAGCCACACTGATAACAACGATTATTATGGCGACTACTACGCCGCAGAAGAGGCGCCGCGCTTTTTGGATTTCAATCCAGTAGCAAAGATTATCTTTATAGCGATCGTCGTAGTGCTGCTTGGCGTAATCGCGTTTGAGGGATTTCAGCTGTTCCGCAGCCCCGTCGAGTCCGAATCGGCAACGCAGCAAAAAGAGGACGAGAGCAACGACTACCTCGACGTCAACAACCCCAAGGGCGACCCCAACGACGGGGACGAGTAGCGGGGGCTGAGGGCGGCTGAAGCGTCCATATGTAGCACCAGCTTCTACGTGCTGTTTTGTTATCCAGTTACACTTTTCCAGATGTTGAGACCGTCAGATTCGACACTTTTCCGTACTTTTGAGGTGCCGATTTCGACACTTTTCCGTACTTTTATAAGTCTGATTTCGACACTTTTCCGGATGTTGGCCGAATAATTGCCGCGTAATCAAGCGCCGTCTGCACATCATTTCGCAGGCGCGCTTGATTTGTGTCCGCGCGCGCTGATAGACTCCATCGTGCCCGCAAGGAGCGGGCGCGTTTTATCCAGAGTCGGGGTAGAGAGTTGGCTCCACGATCCCGACGCCAACCGGCCAAGAGGCACGGTGGCCCTGCCAACATCGATGAAAGGAGTCCGTATGGACAATTTCTCCGTGCGCAGTGAGCGCAATTTCCACAACCTGGCAGCCAAGCCAAAACGAATGCATCTTCTGGACAAGCCGAACGGCTATGCCTCGGCCATGGTCAAGAACAGCCTCCCCCACCAGATGCGCTTTACGGTACAGAAGCTCGAGGAAGAGCTCTGTGCTGCCGGCAATCCGCACGTACTGCAGATCAAGCTGCTCGGAGACGACTCACGCGAGCCGTCGAGTTGGAAGCTGTTTGCAGACGGCACGTGCATCGCGGACGGCTCGGGTGACTTTGCCCGCGAGTGCTTCTACGAGGGCGCCGAGGTGTTTCTGGACCTGTGTCGCGATGCCGTCGAGACTGCCGAACTGCGCCAGTGGAGCCAGAGGGAGTACGAGCTGCTGAGTGCTGCCCGCGGGATTGCGAGGGTGTAGGCAAGTTTTCGATAATTGCATTTTCTGATACGTCGAAGTGACGCAAAAATCGGGCTTACATTCCAACGTATCCGGAATCAATTTCCATTATGCACTCGGATATTATCCTATCGCACATATTGCAAGCAAAAATATCACCAGATTCCGCCTGAGACATACCTGGACAATGTGGACAGAAATCCCGGGTTTTACAGGATGTACATTCCCTCGTATTATCCCATCTCAGAGACTCCATCACTGTTTTTCTTGCTGGACTATTCCAAGCTTGCCTTACTGTACCGGTCTTGATATTGCCAAGAACATTTTTTAGGGACACACAGGGATGTATCTGCCCGCTGGGATCAATAGAGATCGAGGTGACTCCCGCACCACACATGTACTCAGTTCTTTCGAGTCCCGAAGCAGAAACGTCAATTGAGAAATAGTTACTACGGATCGCCGAAATCGCGGTCCTAATAGCAGCCTTGTCGCCAATGAAGTACTCCATGGGTTTGTCGCTGCCATCGTTGCGCGAAATTAGACTCGCACTAACGCGGTATTCCACTCCAAGCTTTTCAGCGAGATCGATAACGTTAGGAAGATCAAGATGATTGATCGATAGAAGCATAACATTGAGAACCACAGGAACATCGAGCTCCCGAAGCCGCTTTATAACATGAATTGTCCTGTCGAATGACCCAGGTTTACATGTAATCGCATCATGCACGTTCGGATTTGAGCCATACAGACTAATGAAAAATGCCCTAGGCCTAGCTTTCGCCAAGCGCACCAGCAGCGCATCATTCTCGTAGAGAAATAATCCATTGGTGTATACGTCGCAGACGAACCCGCGTTCTCTAGCATAGAAGAAAACATCGGGGAATTCTCTATGCACAAATGGGTCTCCACCAGTAAAAGCGAGATGCATACAACCCATTTCGCATAGCTCATCGATTGCACCACGGCAGTCTTCAAAATCAATTACACAATGCGACTGCGTGGCACCAGGGAAATGAGCGTAACAATGTACACAGCTTTCATTGCACGCATAAGTCATCTCAAAGGTCGCTGAGTAAATCTGATCGCACGGCTCCAAGCATCGCATAACTTCGCCCTCAATATCATCATCCGGCTTGGCGAAATTCCCCGACACAGCTTCAGCCTCGCTGTAGCCTCCATCAAGAAGGATAATGCCCATTTCATAAAGCTCGTCAACAAAGGAACACACATCACTGATGACTTCACCGCTATCACAGTCGTATTGCTGTGCGATATATCTGGCAATGTCAACAAGCTCACAAGACTGCTCATTGGCAATCTTATGCCATATATCAGCCGCCACGTTCTCAAGCGTAAGCATCTGCCGCGTGCGTAAATCGTATAGAACGGTAAAGGGTTCGTATTCCCTCCAGCAGATATCATTCGGTGAGTAAGAAATCCGCATCACGCCTCCAAACAGAAAGACGCCCGTCCCGTAGGGCAGGCGTCTTTTCAATCAATCTGACCGCAAAAACTACGCACGCAGGCAATGGGAGCGGCCGGAGCCGCCACGAGAGCAAGACATGGAGGTAATAATCGCAACCGAGCCCTTCTTTGAAACCTGAGGCTTGACGTAGGCCTTCTTCATGTGGATCACCTTTCATTGAATGACGACGCGAGCACATTCTCCACGTCAAACCAATGGTATGTCCGATACGGCAAATAAACAAGAGCGTTTTGCGGCGTTAGGTTTAATTGGGAAGAGGCCAAGCGTTACTGAGCTGCGCATTTCTTATTTAATTATTTAATTATTTAATTTAATGAAAAACGCGCCTGTTTACCTGCGAATATGCATGGCAATCAAACGAATTAACTTTTTTCATCCAGAAATAGCAGGTAGATAGCATAGTTTCATCTAATTTGCTCAGGCTGATCAGACGACGCATCCTCTTCTCGCCTTTTGGCTTCCGACGAAACAGCTGAACATCGCGACAGCCATACGACTAAACTGGCGCTCACCTCATGTAATCAACCGTTCGCGTAATCGATTTTGTTGCTCAATAAATTGGCAGGTAGCGTCCGTACAATTAATTATTAGTCAGTCATCTGTCTTGGCAGTGTTGAAAGGAACCGCTCATGGGCTTCACACTCGCATCGCGTAAAGTTACGAGTATCTCGGAATGCGTTCGTAAGGAAATGATTACCTACGTGGAGTACGACGGGCCATCTCCAAAACGAGCAATTACCTATCCTCAATACCTCGTAGACGAAGACAAGATAACGCGAATCGATACCACTACCTTCCCCGAAATCGGCGGCCTCCCGGTAACACTCGAAGGCAAAACCAAAGAAGAATACGAAGGTATTTTTGGCCGACTCGTCGTTATGAAAACCAACGTTGATGTCGACCAGTTCATGGAGAATAACTACTATCCCCATCTGGAACATCATCGCTACAACTCAATTGCCAATTACAACTGGAAGCCGGGACGCAGCAACATCGACTTTGTCGAGTTCAGAAAAAGCCAAATCTCATCACGCCTTGTTCAGATTATTTCCGCAGACGACGGGCTGATCGATTTCAGCCAACCGCTCGTCAGCACCATTCATCCGTCTGTTTCACAGGCAATGCCGCTCACCAAGTACATCATGCTGCGCCAGGAAATAGACGACCAGCCTTACCTCTACGGGCCATTCGAGATTGAGCAAAAAGCACCCGGCGTCTATTCCATCAAGGCCGTTCAGTCTTTTGACGAGTACATTTTTGCCGAGAAAGCGTCGAGCTTTACCTTTAAGCTCACCGTAAACGATGGAGAGGGCAATCCCTATGCACGCCTTCTCGACATCGACGAAATCAAAACTCGATTTACATCCAGCAATCGCAAGTATGACTGGATGCCCAATGAAACGGTTTTGAGCGCCATCGCTCGAGTTTCACGCACCACGGAAGTCGGCCTTTCGAAAAACGAAGCCCGTAATCTTAAGACGGCAATCGAGGCCTGCACCGACCTGGAAACGAAGATCGTCACGACCCCAGAGCGACGCAAGCGCATGCTCACCGCGCTGAGCAAGTACGAAGAGTGGTCGACTCTTTCCGACAACCGCAAGCGCGAAATTATCGATACCGTCTCTAGCGAGCAGCTCGCACAGTACGTTCTAGATGACGAGCACTTTGCAGAGTTCTATGACAAGGTCAAAGAGAACGAGCAAATCCGCCAAGAGGTCGCGCGCCGTCAGGCTGACCTGGAAAAACAAATCCAAAGAGCCCAAGAAGAAACTGCTCAAGCAGAGCAGCGAGCTCGTGACGCCAAGGCGGCCGCCGATGAGGCGGAAGCCAGCCGCGACGAGGTCAAAAAACGAATCGTAGCCGAGACGGAAGCGGAACTCACCGGACGCAAAGCGGAGCTCGATAAGACGCTCGAGGACCTCAGGAGCGCGAAAGCAGATCTCGAAAGCCTAGAAGAAGGCAAGGTCCTTGCCAAGCGAGCCATTAAAAATGTCGTCGAGTCGTTTAAGGATGAGATGACCGCGAGCGAAAAGCTCCTCGAGTCGACCGTCGTTCGCGAGATTCTGGGAGCGGTCAATCCCGTACCGTCGGGGACCGCCCCCTTGGCAAACCCGCAACAAGCAAATGAAGTAGCCCCCACTTTGGCCATGCCCGCCATGCTGTCCGACGATAAGCTTTCAGCTTCGGACCTTTTAGACCGTATGAGCGATACCGTCATCAATCGAGCTGGACGCGACTTTACCCGCAACGATATCGCCAACCTTATGATCTGCCTTACACAAGGCTATATCACTACCTTTGCCGGCATGCCGGGCACGGGCAAGACGAGCCTCGCGGGAATACTCGCCGGAGCCTTGGGGCTTACCCAGCCCCAAGCAAACCGCTTCTGCGAGGTCTCAGTCGAGCGCGGATGGACCAGCTACAAGGACTTCATCGGCTTCTACAATCCCTTTATGGAGCGCGTGGAGCCTGCAAACGCTGCCGCCTACCAGGCCTTTGAGCAACTCGATGCCGAGCAACAGCTCAAAGACCTCACCCCCACCCCCTACATCATGCTCCTAGACGAAGCAAACCTTAGCTCGCTCGAGCACTACTGGTCACCGTTCCTCCTGGCGTGCGACAAGTTTAGGAACCGTCCCACGGCGCTCTCCCTTGGCGGCGGGCACGCCTTTACGACCCCTTCCTGGCTGCGCTTTATCGCGACGGTCAACTTTGACCACACAACCGAAGAGCTCTCTCCCCGCTTCCTCGACCGAAGCTGGGTCATTATGCTCGACGCGCCGGACACTCCCCTGGATATCGATGACATTCAGAGCGAGGAGCACGACTTTTCCGACGAGCCCGCCGTCCCCCTCTCGACGATCGAATCCGCATTTGGAGTCCGCGAAACGCAGATGCCCGCTGGCCTTGCGGCGAAATTCCAGGAAGTGCTCACATGCTGCGCTACATCCAATCATCCCGTAAGCCCGCGCTCCCAGCTCATGATGCGCAATTACATCGTTACCGCGAGCAACCTTATGGATACCTCCTCGGCATCGACCACCTATGATCCGGTCGATTTTGCCGTCGCCCAAAAGGTCCTGCCTCAAATCTGCGGAACAGAGGATCGCGTGAGAAACCTGCTCGATGGCCTGGGAGCCATAACCGGCCTTCCCAAGACAAAGCAGCGTATCGAGCACATTCTCGAGGTTGGTGGAGACAGTGGCTTCTACCAGTTCTTCGCTTAAAGCCTGCTCGATCCGGCTTATCCTGCGCGACCCCCGTAACCCTTCCGCTCCCCTGTCGTTTGAGATGCACGAGGGTCGCAGGACACCTGGCTTGGGTGAAATAGACTACAGCGCGGCGATCGTCGACCGCGCCCAGTATGAGTTGTCCTTGTTTACCGACAGTGACCTGGGTGCGGTCAAGATAACGCTGCGAATCAACGAGGACGAACATCATTGGCGCTGCCTAATGCCAGAACAGGCGGGCAGCAGTTATGTTTATCGACTTGACCCCTCCAATGGAAATAACAATTGGAGACCGTTCTCGGATACCTATGGGTTTGCAACCGTCGAAGCTCGCATCTATTCGTGTCAGCGCCGCTTTGAGCCGTTCGCGGTAAAGACAAAAGAAATCCCTTGCACCAGCACTATTAGCAATCAGCGCCAGTATGTCGTGGGATTGCTAGATGAACTTGCCGGGCAGGAACTTGCCACGCCCATTGGGTGGATGCTATCGGCGGGAAACACTCAGGACAGCGACTTCCTTGGAAATGCGGAGGGCTCAGGAGCAAACAGCCTTCGATCGTTCGTTTTGCTTGCCGAGACAATCCTTGCCGGTATCGAAGTGGAGCTTCCCAACTTTAAAACACGGCCATATACCAAAACCGATCGATCGGAGCAGCTCGTCACCGCCGAAAAGTTGCGGCAGATCGGTCGAAATGAAATCGAATGGCTTTACAAAAACCCCGACCGGCTGTTCCCCGTGCGCCAGAGTACCGCTATCCGTATGCAGGGACGCAACTGGTATAGCCGCAAGATTCAAACAAAACAGACCGTCCGCTCGTGCGATACGTACGAGAACAGGTCCGTCGTTTCTTTTATCTCGCACGTTTCCCGCACGCTCGCGCAGGTAATCGCGGGCATCAATCAAAAGCTGGATGCCCTTCAAGAAGCGAAAAACAGGCTGTCTGGGATACAGGGCACCGAGGGACACCTCATTCCCGTCATGATTATCGATGCGCAGATTGAACGCGACCAGCCTTTGCTGTCAAAGCTCCAAGCACAGAGAACTCGTGCACAGCGCTTTTATAGGCTCCTTTCCGAAGCCATGCCGGCCGCCGTTTCCAACACGTTCCAGATGCCTCGCAAAACCAAGATCTTCCAGGAAATACCCCATTACGCGCGCCTTTTTCAGCTCATGCGCGCGTGGGACGCTTTTGGTGAATTTGATTTTGCGCGCGAAGGTCTCATCTTGAGCATGCATCGCGTCTCGCGCCTTTACGAGCTGTACTCGCTCGCCTCTCTGCTCCGTTGGTTTGACTGCCAGGGATATACACCGGACAGTTCGTACGCAGCTCCCTTTGAGCGAGTTGAGCGAACTCAGGAATACGGGATGCCCAACAACGAACGAGAAGTCGCAAACGTCTACCGCCTGCAGCGTGGAAGCGAACGGGTCACGCTGTGGTATCAGCCCGTGCTCTATGGAAACGACCGAGAATTCGCCGGCCTTGGCGCGCATCGCCTGCTCGCAAATGATTTGTTTGATCAGCAGCCAAGTGACTCCTACTGGACGCCCGATTTTGCCCTGAGCTTCAAAGATGCCGACCAAAATTCGCTGTTTTTACTCGATTCCAAGTTCACGTCTGTCGAGAATGCAAAAGAGCAACGCTTCAATCCCTGCATCAACAAATACCGTTTTCAAACCATTCGTTCCAACGGCATGCCCATCGATAGCGTGTGGCTCCTTTGCGGACAGGCACCCGAGGCAGCTTGCGTCCCAACAGGAGCAATGTCCTGGGCCCGCCAGCAGGGCATCCCCCCTATCGGAGGACTGGCGGCGCTCTCGCCCTTTGGAAACTCTATTGACCAGATGATGCAGTGTCTGGGAATTGCGAAGGGCGCTACGATCGAGAATGTCATGCAGGCTGCCGAGAACGTTGTTGAGGTAAGCCCTGAGCCGCAATGGGAACCGTTTGCTGCAACTACGGCGATGCCGGAGAATCCGGCGGCGCCTGTTCAGGTCGAAATTGAACAAGTGGTGGAGCCTGATCCTGCAGAGCCTGTGCGCGAACCGGAACCGGAACCCGAGGAGTCCATCGAGGTCTCGGCGGTCGTTGAAGCCGAGCCTGTGGTAGAGGCAACCGATGCGGTCAAGGCGCCCGCGGAGGAAGCTGGCGCAGCCAATCCCGCTGAGCCCGACAAGCCCGCAAACCCCAAAAAGGAGAAGAAGCGCAAGCCGAAAAGCAAGGCCAAGCCAAAGCGCCCCGCTGGGCCGGCAATAGACACTGCCGAAGTTCGACGGATGCTGCTCCAGATTATCGACGGGACGCCTGACAGACGTGCGCTTTACGACCAGCGGTGCTCATTCGACACCTTGGGTATTAGCCATCCGCTGCTTCGCGACAAAATACCAGCGGGCCGCGAAGGCAAGTTCTACGATGTAGAGCCCATCACCGTTGACGGAAAGGACGCTTTTATCTTTAAGGCCTGGACGCCGATGAATGTGAATCAGATCAAACGCGCCTGCGCCCGATTGGCTAAGGAGCAGGCTGGGGATTGACGACTTGTTTGAAGGCCTAATGGCAGGGAGAGGATGCGTACCATTCGTGACTACAATCTACAACGTTCCATTAGCCAACAGTGAGCAGTGTATGTAATTACCGCAGTACTACCCAACACATTGCCCTTCGCGTAAAACTTATGAGTACGGTCAAGCAAGCGAACGGCACACAAACTATTCGCTTGCTTGTTTTTCCTCAAGCATCTCGCAAAGCTCGCTTACGCTCATCAACCATTTTTGTTGTTCGGCAGTATATGAAGCAAAAACGGGACGAGGCACAACTAGTTGCAGATTGTGTTCGCGCATCGAATCCGTGTACTCCGTGCTAACCGCAGCATCGAGCGTAATTAGGTGCTTATGATCAATTCGATTTGCCTCTTCGAGAACCTGACGCCAACGCTCTTTTATTGTCGTCTTTGCCCCAAGCATCGTCAGCCGCTCTACCGGAAAACAGGCATCTCTGTACGCCTCAATGGACGGCATAATGAAATCCGGCTTCGATTTACCCTCAGTGTAGGGCTGAGCGGTATAACGAATGCCCCTTCCTTTAAACAGAAACTCGAGCTGGTGTTCAAACGCCGCACCTGCTCGCGACTTCCTTCGCTGAAATGTTGACATCGTTATTCGAAGTACCGCGTCAACATCCAGCACTCCCCTCATATAGGGAGTGAGGTCATTTTCAAGTAAGTACCTTTCGAATACCTTGAATAGAATCTCTTCTCGTTCATAGCAATCGAGTAAGCACTGGTCAGGAAATTCTCTCCAGTCAAGATCGCCAAGCGTCGAAGCAGAATACCTTGTGAAGTCGATTCCTTTGGGAAACGAGTCGCCGAACTTTTCGATCATATCGTCCAGATATGACTCGGCAGAAGCAGGTAAGGCAACCTCAACACCAATTGCCTCGAGAATAGATGCCGCAATCGATCCGATTCTAATGTCATCGGTCGTTGACCGCGAGAATCTGCCACTAGAGACATCCTCTAAACCAAACAGCCACCTCAGTTGACTTTCGGCATTTGATCCTCGACTCGCGAACACAACCAAAAGACCGTGCTCATCAGAAATCGCCATGATCATTAGGTCGTCGATATGGGCGGCCTTAATTGCGTCATTGTCATTGTAGTAAAGCCTGTATTCAGTCCTAGTAGGATGCTTCCTGCGAGCGTCATACCAAGTTGTGAAGCCATGGTCAAACAGTGGGTTAGCATCGTCGCACAGATAAGCAAAGGTCGTCGGTATGCCCCTGATATCATTATCGCCAAAGAGCGATCGAAGCTCAGCGGTACCATTGAATTCGTGCTGATTGCTTACTTTCCCGTCGATATCAACCGCGACCAGCCTCTTTGCGACTGCGCCATCAAAGTAGCTACTCAGTACACCGTAATCCATCGAAATAAGCCTCCATCATTACCTTGGCAACCGCCCGCACTGCTGGAACAGTAACGGAGTTTCCGAATTGATGATATGCCTGCGTGTCAGACACCGGAATGATGAATTGATCGGGAAAGCCCTGGAGCCTTGCGCATTCACGCGGAGTGAGCTTGCGGGGATTGACTCCCTCGCCACGAGAAATAAGAATTTCGCTACCGTCCTTATGATATCGCGCTGAAAGGGTACGTGTGGTGTCGTCGGGGCCCACTGTGCTATAGCCAAATCCATTGCCAGCCGCCTGATGCTTTTTCTTATAAGCACGCAAATAGTCCCATAACTTATCCGACAAAATGTATCGATTATCCGGGCTGTCTTCAAGGATCTCCTTAACAGTATGACCACCAGACCCCATATCAAGCTGATTCCAGTCAAATGGAGTCTTTTTCTTGAAGCCGACAATATAGATGCGCTCACGGTGTTGGCAAGTCCAATTTTTACTGTCGAGCACTTTGTAATGGACGTCATAACCCAGTTCATCTTCAAGCGTCTGCATAATAATCTTGAAGGTTTTGCCATGGTCATGGCTCGTTAAATTCTTAACGTTCTCAAGCAGGAAAGCCTCCGGCTTCTTATCGCGCAGGATCCGAGCAACTTCAAAGAATAAAGTACCCTGAGTTTTGTCTTCGAATCCCGTCGCCCTGCCCATAGATTTCTTTTTTGACACACCTGCAAGCGAAAAGGGCTGACACGGAAAGCCTGCTAGCAGCACATTAAAACTCGGAATGTCTTCCGAGCGGACCTCGTGAATATCTCCCGCAGGGGTGTCCCCGTAATTCATTCGATAGGTCTTCTGCGCGAACTTATCCCACTCGCAAGAGAAAACGCACCTGCCGCCCAATTCTTGAAAAGGCATGCGTATGCCACCGATGCCCGCAAAGAGGTCAATATAAGTAAAGGGGGCGTCCTTGCGATCGCCTTGTGCAAATGGAGCCTTATGGCCAAAAGAGCGAATAAAAGCCAGCTCAGCTGCAGAAGGACAAGATTCTCCCGTCTCCCACCGGCGCACAGTTCTATCACCATTTGGCCCCATCCCAAGGGCAGCGGCGAACTCTTTTTGAGTTAACGCAAGCTCTTTACGCTTTGCAGTTATCTCCCCTTTTACGTCTAACATGCTATCCAATCGGAATAAACTGCGGACGACTTGTCCGCTAATTGACACAGCGAATCACTAGCTTAAGGCGTATCACAACGCATGGCAATAGTGACAGCATGACAGTAAATTAAATGCGCATGCGGACATATTTAGCCGAATAGTCTTTATGACCTTCAATTAACTAGTGGGCCAGCTTTCGCTAGCCCACTAGTTAAACAGGCGTTTGAGCAGTCTGTTTCCTGTTCCAATTTCCTCAAAGGGCATTGTAAAGATCAGCACTAAATAAACCAGTCGTCGGCATGTCGAACGTACCTACGATTAGAGCCCTATCGAGAAACCTGTTGCCGTTTTCGCAGGCGGTTTCCGGAACAAGTGCACAGTTATAACAAGCTGCCAGATTACAGGAGTCAAGCCCTTGGCCCCGCGATTCAATACAGACAGGATCATCTGAACACCAAGTAGCTTTCTGCATGGAATTGTTTAGAATCTCTTCGAACCTACCCGGCTCCCCGGATCTGACCAAGCCGCCCAGGGAACCATCTCCCGACGCGGACGCAGTGTAGATTAGAACGCCGTGCATGTCCTCGAACTCCTCGGCGCCATCCTCTAGGTACGCTTGGCAATACACTCTTTCACGAAGAGATGCGGCGGAATAACCGCAGACTTCGCTGATACCCAACAAAACTATGTGAGAAAAAGTGTGAATGGCGACGAACAGGGGATTGATCTCCCTAGGCTTAGCATTACGACTTTTTATCGCGTTATTAAGGTTTTCCTGCATTACCTCGATTCTGGCAGCAACCTCGGGCCGCGCACACCACTCTTCCAAAACGCTCTGGTCGAATTCGACAAACACTCCCTCACCAACGGTTTGGTTTGCAAGCGTCCAGTCAAGTCGTTTTCTCGAAAGCTCTCTTCGCCTTTCCTCCATACTCTTCAGATCGTTGTATTCAGGGTTCAATCTGGTGAACCCAACGAGAGCCCGGGTTACGGTCAAAGTGTCTATCAGGGATACACCCGCTATGTAGTTACGGATTAGCGGCGACTCGTATTCATTGGGGTTAACGGCACGACCGACAAATTCCCCACTCTTCCTAATTTTAGGATCTCGCAGCGTCAGATACTCGTCATGAAGATACTCAATCTCGGATTGTCCAGAGTCCCCTTCAGTTTTCTTTCGTTGATAAGCCAGACGCAAGTCTTCCGGGTCGACTCCGCCCATGCTTGCAATTAACGATAACGCTGCGTCCAAATCACCTTTTCGATCGAACTCGAGCATCGTAGTAAACTGCTCATCAGCAACTTTCTTCACCCGCTCATCCAATGCATCGGGGATGAGCACCGAGCTGACCACATCGGGATAACATACGTTCGTTGCGCCCATAATAACGACGCGCAGGTCTTTCCCGTCGCAAGAACATTGTTGTTTGGAAATACGATTAAGCCATGGCTGCCTGCCGCTGCAGTGATAACCAATCTTGTTCAGTCCTTCTGGTCTATTAGCTCCGTGGAGCGATTTACGAGCTCCGCAAGTGCACTGATAGACGATATCGCCCATGGTCGTACTTCCGCCCATGGTCCTTCTGCTTACAACATGTTCTCTTGATTTCGGATCAATGTCTGTTCCGTTATGCACCCACTGCATAACGGGAAAATTATCGATATGGCCATGTGGACACACGACGACAAAACGCTCTGGAATGAGCTTAATATCGCGCTTAAATTTTTTTGAACAAGCCTCGCATCGAATCTGTGTACTTACATTGGTCGACTCTTTGTATTGCATTTGACCGCATCGTGGGCAATACAACCAGTTGGGAAAACGAAGCGCTGGGACGAAACCGCCGTGGTGCCCGTCATCAACTGGAGGCGCATACAACCTATTTACTCCAACGTATCTTTTCAGCCTTGAATCTGCAATTGTCTCCAGGTTCCCCTTGTTTACCTGTTGCTCATAAGCATCAAGGCCGGCAATCATTACCGTAGTATTGGCATCGCACGGGTAAATTGCGCCAACGCTATACGGCCCGAACATCTGGCCCATGCGAAGCGAATAACTTTTTCCTCTTCCCTGTTTGCGAGTATTTCCAGCATTGAACCTAGGCATTACATTCCGCCTCCCTCTCGTTATATTCGCCATATGAGCCTACAATCCGCAGCTTGCATTGAGCGTCAACGCTTCTCATCGAAGTCGGAACATCAAACGTTCCCCCGCTCCATGCATCGCTCGTCTTGCTTCCCGAAGGATGCATAAGCGGAGTCGGCGGATCAAGATTATCCGGCTTAAGTTCGAACCATCGGTCATAGTCACTCTCTTGCCAAATGGCGCGAATGGCTTCTATATCCTGTTTGGCACCAGCAAGCTCATGAGGGTCAACCTTTTCGATTCGAGATAGTATCGTTTCCGCCGCAAGTGAAAAAGCCCTTTCCTCGGGGCTTCGGAACGCCTCGGAATCTTCTTCATCCACCGACCGATAAATACCGATCAAGGTTCCGAACAGAGCACGATCGCGGACCTGTCTACAAAATGAGGTGACGCTAGATGGCTCAACGTTTTGATAAAACCCATTGTGATACATTGCAAAATTCTCGTAATGCGAACGATCGCGTGGCTTCGTAGCACTATAAACAACAAACACAATGCCCTTGGCCTTACCGCGGCCAACACGACTACTTGCCTGAATGTATTCTGCCGTTGTCTTGGGCTGGCCCTCGACAACCATCAGCCCAAGACGCCCGACATCCAAGCCTACAGAAATCATATTAGTCGCAAAACAAAGGTCAACAGCCTTACTCGAAGGATATGAAATAGTGAGGCTGTCTAAGCCCTTTCTCACCTCGTCGGCATCCTTACGTCCCGTCAGCTCTTTCGCCACGTTGATATACCGCACGGATTTATCGCCAACTCGCTCCGCACGCATCTTGTGTTCGTGAAGTCGTTCCGGAATATCACCGCCCATCCAAGTGACGGCTTGTCCAAGTTCTCTCGTTGTTCCATAGTAGCCAACGATGGTCCAATAAGGATCTTTTTGTTCATCAGTAACATCATTCCATGTTGCAGGCTCCCAAAGAAGGTCTGCATAGAGGCGTATATTTGCTGAAGCAGCATTCAATGTCGGGATAAACAAACCAGCATATCGGCGACCTCGAGCTTCCTTGTCTTCATAGGAAAAGAAAGAGTCGTCGTAGTCTATTCCTGAAGGCGGAAACTGAAATACCTTGTCTTCCCCACAGGCATATAACTGATTGCACTGCTCTTTAGCCCTGCCAACCGTCGCTGTCGAAGCAACGACTTTTGGCAAAATCTTGGAAGAGTCGTCCGTACGCTCGCAAAGCGCAGAAACAAGGGTTTCGTAATGGCCCGCCATCGACCCTAACGGCCCAGATATTAAATGTAACTCATCCTGGATGATCAGTTTGGGAGGACGACCCCTTCTGCCGTTGTGAATTCCGAACAAAGCAAAGGCTTCGTGACGGTAGGGCAGCATTGCGAACTTATCAATTGTTCCGACAAGAAGTGATGGCGGGTTTTGATAAATCTCCTCATCGACGACATCCAAAGGCAGTCCGTCGCCTTTCGAATAACCGCATTCAGGATTCGAGCAGACAAACAATAGCTTTTTTGTCCGCCTTTGACGCACATAAGATGCCCTGCGGTCGTCTTCAAAACTACTCCCACACCAAGGGCACTTGCGCACTGGAAATGGATTAAGGCCTTCGTTTCTATCAACATAAGCCTGCCTCTTTTTCTCAGCTTCGTCACGCTTATTCGGACTTGCATCACCACCAACCCATAATCCAATTCTGAACTCGCGACCACCGAGTAGCTCGGGCTCCTTGCGCCTCATCGCTTCAAGAGAGCAGATAAGGGAAGAGGCGCGATCGAATTGTTGTGAAGTCAGAAGACGTAAGGTATACCGCATAAACACGGTGACGCCTTCACTCTCATTATGCGACAGACGCTCCCAAATTAGCACGAATGCTGTAAGCCCCAGATACGCCTCCGTTTTACCGCCACCAGTTGGGAACCAGATCAAGTCGACGACTTTCCTGTCTTCGCATGTCTCATCCACCATCGATCTGATATTCATCAAAATAAAGGCCAGCTGAAAGGGCCTCCAACTACGCGTGTATCCAAGGGGCTCATCAAGGCTGCCACGCTCTCCCGAGACAACGCTATAATGCAAGAACTGTTCATACATGGCCTCGTTGGCCATTATGAACGCCTTTTTTGCTATGTCATCCGTTTCCAACGTGCCGAGGCCCTCTTCAATACGATTAAGGCAGATTTCACACTGAGCCAAGTTATCCCACGCTGCCGCTCGATAGCATTCCGATAGCCCTTCAGCCTTGCCCCTCACTTCTGCAATCCACTGACCATATTTCTTGCATAAAAGCTGAATCGACTTGACAGTGTCATCCCAATGGTCAGGATTGCCAAAATCTTCAATCGATAGGGTCACGTTTTCCATAGACGGGTGAATTGGCTTCATTGAGCGCGTTTCGGCAGTTGGAATAATCTGAGTTTCAGCCCATAATACAGGCCGATTATCATCCCAACGAGTTGCACACCCATGCCCTATCGCATAGTTTCGAATATTGCGATAGATAAGTCGTTTTGTCGCTTCTTCCGCTGATGCAACATCATTTGCCTGATTCCATACCGGCGGAATAAGGCCGCTGCTAGAGCTAATTCTTAAATAAGTTTGGTAATAACACTTGAGATCATCGTCGGACCGATTGCCCGTTGCGTTGTCCGTATTACATACAGCCACCGTGAGCACTACGCCGCCGGAAATAGCACGACGGTAAACGAGCCATAGCTCGAGATGCTCTTTCCCCAACCTGTAAACGCGCTTGACATCATCATGACGTCCGCTTGGAATTGCAAGGTCTCCCGATTTGAAAACAAAGTGCACAGGAACGCGTTTAAAATGGCTCTTGTCGTCGGCTTTGATTCGGACATATTTTGCGCAACGGATATCGGCCGACAGGACGTCTCCCGGCCGAACTGCCACGGTCATGCTAATGGCAGACTGTGCACGTGCGTTAGATAGCGCGACCGGCTCTTCATAGTCCTCGTCGGGTAAAGCCTCGCCCACATCTGAGGCATCCGCTATATCTGGCAAGCCACCGTCGCGAGCAGGGCCCTCATTGCGTTCATCCAGAGCCGTGTCCGGTTCTCTGCCGGCGCTCTCCCCTTGGGCGACATCAACGTGAGCGCCCCTTGGGTGCAAGACTCCAGCATGATACCGACCCGCCGGAGAATCACGCTCGTCAAGTATTTCTTCAGAGTCTGGGTCCATCGGCCCAACAAACTCCTCATGCACAGACTTATACAGACGGTTCCTGAGCTCTTCATCAATAGTGTCATCGAATTTTGTATTCATCTAAAAGCACTCCCTACAAAACGTCAACACGACTAATCGCCACGTCCTTTTGATCGCCAACGCAAGCCACTCTGAGCAGCTCGATATCGCCTGCCTCATGTCGCTCGTCGAAACCGGCAACCGCGCTATCTAGACCATATTTAGCTAAATCGCGAATAAACGCTGCAACCATATCTTTCGCCGCAATTCTGCCGACCGCGCGGTGCTTGTTCCTGATGGCAGAGACAGCATGCTCGATAGAATTTAATTCTTCGTCGGTTATCGAAAAACCAAGCGCAACAAATATCGCCCGCACGTCCTCTTTCGCTTGCGGTGCAATATTCCTCCCTCTCACCCAAGCTCGGACTGCGCTTTTCGTTCGCGTTTCCGACACCTCTGAGTAAATCCTGTCTATTATTTCGGCATCTGTGTATCCAGCCATACGTGCGTCCTTAATTGGTTCACGCCATTTATGCGCCACAGCCAGCACGTTGTCGTAGTTTTCTGTGGACCTTTCAGATTCCCTTTTTATATACGACTTATCCGAATGAGTTCGCAAAACCACGTCCCCCGGAAGAAGAGCCGAAGCGGATTTCTGATCGGGCTCTGCACTTTTTCCAGCAAGACAATTGCTGATAACAAGAAGACGGCCACCCTTCCTACCCGAAGTTTTGGCTCTAAGCCAAACGTGAGTTCCATCATGAAACAACACCGGCGTTGCGAGAACTGATTCTTCTCCGTCTTTTGCAATGTCTTTGCTTATTCTCTTTTCCTCTAATTTACTAACGAAAGACGATGGCTGTTCTCCGCAAATAACTTCAGTTTCAACCGGTACACCTGCCCGTCTTGACGGCAAGACTCTATTTATTCTCTTAAGCGGCGAAACGTCCAATGCATCCAATGTCTTATCCGATATTTTGAGACAACGGTTCGTCATTTCATTCCATTGCAAGCGGGCATTTGTCCGCCAACCAACTTCTAGTCCACCGTTTCCATCTTCATATCCATAGAGAACAAGATAGACATTGTTCGCCAAACCGGCATGAAGGGCCTTGACCATAGTCCCCTTGTCATACCATCCGCTAAAAATAACTCGATCCTGGCTGCCGAGATATTTTCCTCGCAGATAGTCTCTTACCGCAATCACTTTAAATTGCTTCGCGCTATATCCGTTTAGCTCAAGTTCCTTTGCCCAATAAGCATAGACTTCGTCAACCCGATTTCTGTCAACAACAAGAATGGTAGACAAGTCATCCTCAATGCCGTCGACAATTAAATCGTATATGACCTGTTCTTTTGGCATTCGATGTCCCGCTCTAAATACATCAGTTAAAATGCCGCATGCCTCAACGAGCAGATTGTAATCAGGGAGCATCAAAACTCTCGAGTCTTCGATCAATTCACGCGCGGAGTTGATAATGTCACACTGCAAATCGCTGTATTTTTTGTCAGGCGCTTCCGTCATTCGAATTGCAGACCCCAAAACAACATAGATGTCTTGGATTGCCCCGAGGACATCGTCGTCATCCACATCAATGCCGCCCAATGTGTTATATACGATCTCGGCCGCACGCGTTAAGCCCGCCCGTTCATCGGGCACCGGATACACAATTTCATGAGGCTTATCAAGAACCCTGCGCTGGATATCGGACAGAACTGGGTCATCTGACAACAGCGCGGCATTGCAGTCATCCCAGTCAAATAGCAGAAAGCCCTGATCGCCAAGCTGACGCAAACGATCCATAGTCCAACGATCACAGAAGCCTATAGCCTCAATTCCACAATCTTTTAAATCTAAGATGTCGCTTAGAAGTGTTGTGTTCATCAAATCGGGAGTAGAAATGTTCAGGGACACAAATTCAACGGGAAGCGATTCATCCATAGAGATGTCGATTATTTGAGAAATGCTACCTACTCCGTCTACCCGCGGACCAATATAAATGGATGGAGTGCATGCAAAAGGCCATTTAAAGCCACAGTGCTCCTCGCCGTTTTGGTCAACGTAAACCACTGGCATTGCTTCATTCAGGTCGTATTCCCGGCCCCCTATACGCACTTTGCCTTTACAGATGGCAGTCGGTGCATCATTCGCGTATTGGGATGGAGAGGTAACGTAACCAACTGGTTGAACGGTTCTGCCACATTGATTCAAAATGTCTCTGAGTGTTGGGGCAAGCGACTGATAGAGCTCTTCTTCTCTACGCCATGAATTGCGCTTGCGTTTTTTCGTGCTTCGCGTCAACGAGAGTTCCGCGGCAGCGGAAGCGTTGTGGGCAAGTGGAAACTCCCTCACCTCTCTGCTGAGGCCAAGCGATTCATCTTGAGAAGAAAATCTGACTGTTTTTTCGTCAATCGAGGTAATCTTGACGACACAGTTTCCGATCGCGACCTTATCGCCAACCTGAACCTTATGAAGTCCTTGGCGAGGCTCACCAGTCATCAAGTTCTCCAGCGCCGCCAAGAGCACAATAGCGATGGCTTCTCTTTCAAAATCAGGGCAGCTGACAATAAGGCCCGGGCATCCCTTTGTTCGAGCCCTGCGCAGCAAAGACAAGTTCGCCCGCGTGATCGACGTAATTTCAACCTCACCCATATTTGGGAAAGAGAAATGGATATCATTTCCTACGCAAGAATGAGAGTTAAATAGATCAGCGAATGACGCCCTTTGACTACTGTTCACAATACCCTCGTTATCTTGGCCATTCTGTTGTTTGGCCACCTGAAATGAAGCCAGCAACCCCATAACCTTGTCTTGAATTATATTCGGTTTCGTGATTTTTATTGCCAAACTCGGCATATTAACGATGAGCGGTATCTATTCTCTCGCCGCAGGTACAGCGCAAATTGTTGAACAACAATTCGGGTTTACGAATCAAACACAGTCCGATATATTGCACCTAGACACCTAGACACCTAGAGTATGAGACGCTCAAAATGCGGTCGCCTCTCATTCGAATAGCTTAGTTGCAAACGAGCTTTCCGATCTAGCACTTCAACATTTCGAAGACCGCTGATGAAGAATGGAGCAGAAGGAGCAGCTTCTTGCATGCCTGTTTTCTTACCGGCTTGTACATCATCCCGTGCATCAGAAAATTTCGGTTGAGTTCGTCTTCGATATCGCGATTGAAGTTGTTTGCATTGTGGAAAAAGTAATCATAGGCAGTTAGGCAATTATTAAGCCAAATCAGAGACATTGCATCACTTTCAAGGCAATCAACACCCCGCTTCGCTTTTTCTAAAGCGGCTTTGCCATTTCGCCTCCTTTCCCCCTTGGGTATCTCAAGTATATTGCACCAGCAGCTCGTACGGCTCATTTTGATCTGACCTTGCTCCACGCCGAATTTGATGCAGAGTTAGGTCTCCACAATCTACCTACCTCCCCTCCGCCTTCAGCTTCAGCAGCAGGTCGCCCAGCTCGGGGCACTTGCTAGAAAGGCACGTCTCGGCTCGCTCGCCCATCCCCAACCGCTGGCGGACTTCCTGGGCGCGCGGGCTCACGTGGTAGTCCTCGTCCATCACCTGCTTGAGCAGCTTGGCGGTCACGCGCGCATCGGCTAGGGCGCTGTGGGCATGGCCCGTCGACTCGTCGAACTCGATGCCAAACCACGTTGCCGCGTCGCCCAACGAGACGCGCCCGTGGCTGCCCACATCCATGATCGAGGTGTAAAACGCCTGCAGGTCGGCCCAGTCCGTAGGAAATGCGGAAAGGTCGATGTGCTTTGCCTGGCACTCGGCCAAAAGCTGTCGACGGTCCGTCCCGCTCCAGCAAACTATCTGGGCGGAGTAGCGACCGATCCAATCGCTGAGCCTTTTGATCACCACATAGAGCGGATCGGCCATCGCGGTGTCCACGGCCGATATCCCTGTGAGCTCGCGGACGGGAAACGCAACGCCTTCGGTAAATTCCGTCTGCACAAACTGCGAGAACTCGCCCATAACGTTGCCGTGGTAATCGAGCTTAACGGCGCCGACCTCGATAATCTCGTTGCGCAGTCCACGTCGCTGGCGCTGCTTTGGCACCGGCGCAAACTCAAAGTCCAGCACGATCTGGCGCGCAAAGTTCGTCGTATCGATAGCCGAGATACGCGGCGTCTTTTCAGCTGACACGGTTATGGCCTCTCTCCGTTGCCTGCCGCTTGCTACATAGGCGGCTACATTGCCGTAAGGATAGGCGCTCGTGCGGACATGAAATCGCCCAGCGCGGCCACCCGGCACCCTTGCGTAAAGCCGCGCTTTGAGATGGCCACGTCGCTGTTATTAGCGAACATATATTCGTATTTATGACTGCAGTTTGATAGACTGGTTATTGTTGACGGCAGTTCCATGTGCCGGGCAGCGCCCTCCATGCGATGGGAGGTGATGCCCATGACCGATCTGATTGATTTCGTGAGGCTTCTGACCGCTTTGGTCTCGCTCCTCACGGCGCTTATCGGGCTTACCGAGGCACTTAAGCAGCGTACGAAGCAAAAGAAGAGGGGTCGACGCCGTTAAGGCATTGACCCCTTGAACTAAGTAACGGCGCTGCCCAGCTATCACCCTTGGGCTGCCGTCGACTTCATTCTACCCACGGTTGCCAGGTTTAACAAATGAATTTTCAGTAACGAGGCCTCGGCGCCCGCTCCTGCGTTCGCTCAACTCGTCGCTCTACTCCAGCCACCACTCAACATCCACGGAGCACTCAACCGCAAATGCTAAAGACCACGCGATCGGGCAAAGCCCCGTCACCAACAACACAGGACGGACCCTCAGCTTCCTTTACGTTATAGCTAGCTATAACGTAATTCGACAAGCGGCGCACGCAAAAGGGGCGGTACACCACCGCACACGGACCGTTCCGGAAGCTCCTGACCGCTCTGGTCTCGCTCCTCACAGCGCTCATCGGACTTTCCGAGGCACTCAAGCAGCGTCCGAAGCATAAAAAGAGGGGTCGACGCCGTTAAGGCATCGACCCCTTAATCTAAACAACGACACTGCCCAGCTCTTCACCACTTGGGCTGCCGTCAGCCTTATTTTACCCACGGGACAAACCCTTTGAAGTGCGGCTTGGCGCCGCATGGCGTCGGCGGACGAGGCGATGCGTCCGCCGACGAATAGCACCGAATTAGTTACTTCTTGCTCTCGGGCAAGACCAGATCCACGGCAGCGTCCTTGGCAGCATCGATGTGCTGAGCCACGACCGGCGTCTGCGGAAGGATCAGGTTAAGGACAATGGCCATGATGGCGGTGGGGGTTACGGCATTGGAGCCGATGACGGTGGACACCCAGGTGGGCATACCCTCGCCGGCAAGGCAACCGCTGGCCATCCAGATACCCAAGCCAAAGACGACGGAGGTACCGACGATGGTGGTAGTGCGCTGCGTAAGGCCCTCGCGGGTGAACATGCGCACGCCGTTCATGGTGATGGTGCCAAAGACGCCGACGGTCGCGCCGCCGATGACGGGCTGCGGGATACCGGAAAGGACGGCAGAAAGCTGCGGGAACAGGCCGGCGATGGCAAAGACGGACGCGATGATCACAAAGACCCACTTGTTGACGACCTTGTTGGAGCAGATGATGCCCACGTTCTGGCCAAGGGCGCTGGTGGGAAGACCGCCCAGCAGGCCGCCGGCCATAGAAGTGAGGCCCTGAGACACGATGGCGCCGGAGAGCTCGCGCTCGGTGGGCATACGGTCGATGGAGCCCAGGCAGGCGGCGGAGACATCGCCGATAACCTGGATGGCAACCATGGGGAACACGACGGCGAGGGTAATGCAGACCTCGGGATCAAACTCGAGCGCGTAGGGCATGAGCTTGGGAAGGGCGAAGACCTGAGCGGTGGCGACGCTGGAGAAGTCGATCATGCCAAAGGGGATGGAGACGATCATGCCAACGATCATGCCAAAGAACACAGATCCCAGCTTGAACGTACCCTTGCCAAAGTTGGCGAGCGCGAAGACCACGGCGAAGGTGATAAGAGCGACGCACCAGGCCTGCGGGGTGCCCCACAGCGGCGTGCCCATACCGCCGGCCATATACTTGACGGCCGTGGGATACAGGGAGACGCCGATGGAGAAGATGACCGTACCGGTCACGACGGGCGGGAACAGCCACTTAATCTTGCTGTAGGCCAGACCAAAGAGGACCGCGACGGCACCGCCGACAATCTCGCCGCCCAGCAGCGCACCAAAGCTAAAGCCCGAGGCACCCATGGCCTGCAGGGCCGGCAGGAACGCGAACGAGACGCCCATGACGATGGGCAGGCCGCCGCCGATGCGGCGGAAGGGAGCGAAGGCCTGAAGGGCCGTGTCGATTGCCGAAAGAATGAGCGCCACCTGAATGATGTCGGTGCTCTTTCTCATTCTCAATAATAATTTTTTGTTATCAGACTTTTTTTCAGCTGAGATAACGCATTTCCGCAGGTCAGGAAAGTGTCTGGTCAAAATAACATCTAACTTTTCTTTTGGTCGACCGCTTACCGCCAAAATCCTACCGTTCGTCTGCATTACGCAATGTACCTGCGAATATACGAGTCAATAGACACCGTGTTACCATGAGAAAAAATTGTTATGAAACTTCCGATTTCATCCAAAGGAGTTGCCCGTGAACGAGACTGTACGTCGCTTTTTGCCGATGGTCGATTTCCTGGAGCAGATACTCGGCAAAAACAGCGAAATCGTGCTGCACGATTTCTCGGATCCCGACCACGCCATCGTCGATATCCGCAACGGCATCGTGAGCGGCCGCAAGGTCGGCGGTCCCGCCACCGATCTGGCACTCAAGATCATGCACGATCCCAAGTATCGCGACCTGCCGTTTATTACGGGCTACGAGGGGCGCGGTGCCGGTGGCAAGACGTTGGAATCCGCAACGTACTTTATTCGCGAGGATAACGAGATCGTCGGCATGCTCTGCGTCAACACCGATCTTTCCACGGTACGCTCCATCAACGCCATGGCTCAGCAGCTCATGGCCTGCTTCGACGCCGCGCCGGTCCGCACGGAGCCCTCCCCCATCGAGATCGAAAGCCTTTCGGAGTCCACGCAGGAGCTCATCGACCACAGCATTTCCGAATTGCTCGAAAGCCGCGGCCAGGATGTCGCCTCGCTTGGGCAGGCCGATCGCGTGGACGTTATTCGCCACCTTAACGGCAACGGCGTATTTATGCTCAAGGGCGCTGTTGCCTGCGCTGCCACCTCGCTGGGCATCTCGGAGCCCAGCGTCTACCGCTACCTGCAAAAAGTTCGCAAGGAGGGCTAACGAGCAAAATGGAGCGCGGGCAGTCTTTTTGGGACGGGGCTCTTTTAGCTACCCTCCCTCTGCCCACGATTTCGATGAGCCGCAAGTAAAATCAATCCTGCATATAGGGGTAGCTAAAATGGCCCCGTCCCAAAAAGACTGCCCTTGGTGGCTCCGCAAGCGATCCGTCACGTGACAAAAGACCCTGCAGCTCACACGCGCTGCAGGGTCTTTTTGCATGTCATGTTTAGTTGTTGCCAACGCCTTAGAGAGCGGCGACGACCTCGATCTCGACCAGACCGCCAGCCGGAAGAGCGGCAACCTGGAAAGCGCTGCGCGCGGGGAACGGGGCCTCAAACTTGGAGGCATAAATCTCGTTCACGGCGGCAAAGTCGGCGATGTCAGCCAGGTAGACCGTGGTCTTGACGACATCGGCAAACGTAGCGCCGGCAGCGGTCAGCAGGGCCTCGACGTTGGCGAGGGACTGCTTGGCTTGGGCCTCGATGCCCTCGGGCAGCTTGCCGGTCGCGGGATCGATGCCCAGCTGGCCGGACAGGAACACCATGTTGCCGGTCTGGATACCGGGGGAATACGGGCCGATGGCTGCGGGCGCGTTATCGGAAGACACGACGGTCTTGCTCATGTTTTTCTCCTTACGATCAAATAGAGAGCGTGAGCGCGGCGTTCGCACCGGGAGGCACAGTTCGGTCTGAATACCGCGCTTGATTGGGATAGTAGGGGATGATTTTGCCCGCTGCAAGATAATTATCAGAATGCGAGAATATTTTATCGCCCAACGGTTTCCCCGAACCGCTGAACGGTTCTCCACGGGGTCAGCCAGCCCAGGCTGCTGAAGACTTTGTCCTGCTTAGGCTGCGGGCATCGCCCATCGCGACGGTGCCACTATACTTTTGAGTATCTGAGCATTTTGAAAGGCAGGATATGACCGCAACCGCCAGCCGAACCACCAACCGCAGGCCCGAGCTTCTGGCCCCCGCCGGAGGCCCGGAGCCCTTTGCCGCCGCGCTCGCCGCCGGGGCAGACGCCATCTACTGCGGCATGGGCAGCTTCAACGCCCGCCGCAAGGCCACCAACTTTACCGATGAGGCCTTTGAGCAGGCCTGCCGCGCCGCGCACCTGGCCGGCTCGCGCGTCTACGTCACGGTCAACATCGTCATCAAGCAGTCCGAGATGAGCGATGCACTGCAGCTCATCCACCGCTGCTCCACGCTGGGCGCCGACGCTTTTATCATCCAGGACTGGGGCCTGTTCTTTGAGGTCAAGCGCACCATGCCCGGCATCGAGACCCATATCTCGACCCAAGCGAACATCCACGATGACCGTGGAACCATCTGGTGCCGCGAGCAGGGCGCCGACCGCGTGACCCTCTCGCGCGAGCTTTCCATCGACGAGATCGCCGCCATCCACGACGCCGCGCCCGACGTTGACCTGGAGGTCTTTAGCCACGGCGCCATCTGCTTTTGCTACTCGGGCCTGTGCCTGCTCTCGAGCTTTGCCATGGCGGGCCGCTCGGCCAACCGCGGCATGTGCGCCCAGCCCTGTCGCCTGCCTTACGAGCTAATTGACGAGAACGGCCGCACGCTCTCCCCCGCCGGTCGCGAGCGCGCGCTATGCCCGCGCGACACCAACACTTCACAGCTTGTTCGCCGCCTGTATGACGCCGGCGCCGCATCGCTCAAGCTCGAGGGCCGTATGAAGGCGCCCGATTACGTGTACTCCATCGTCGATGTGTATCGTCATCAGATCGATGACATGCTGGCCGGGGCCGTCGTAGATAAGGACGAGGACGCCGCTCGCCAGCGCCAACTCAAGCGCTGCTTTAACCGCGACTTTACGCACGCCTATCAGGACGGCACCTCGGGCGACGAGATGATGAGCTACGGGCGCTCCAACAACCGCGGCCAGATCGTGGGCACGGTGCTGGGCAGCCGTATGGCCAACCGCGACGTGCGCGGGCTCAAACCCGACGACCGTCGTCGCCGCGCCGCCATCGCCCGCATTGAGCTGTTTGAGCCCGTGGGCAAGGGCGACCTGTTGGAGCTTCGTCACGACGATGAGTTCGACCAGTTCCTGACTACCATCGCCGCCGATGATGCCGCCGCCGGCGACATCATCGAGTGCCGCGTGCCCCGTAGTATGCCCGAGGGCTGCCGCGTGCGTGTGATTCGCAGTCAGCGCGCCATTGACGCTGCCGGCGCCGCGCTCAAGCGCGACGTGCTACGCCGCCGCGCCGTAGACGTGTCCGTCGCGGCGCGTCTGGGCGAGCCGTTTACCGTCACGCTCACCTGCTGCGACGACCCCACGCTCACCGCCACCGCCACCGGCTTTACCGTCGAGACCGCCAAGACCCGCGCGGTTGAGGCGTCCGATCTGGTGGAGCATGTGGGCCGCATGGGCTCCTCGCCCTTTGAGGCCGCGAGCTTTGACGTGGCGCTCGATGAGGGCTGTGGCATGGGCTTCTCCGCTGTGCACAAGGTGCGCGCCGCCGCTTGCAAGGCGCTCGAGGAGGCCATTCTGGCGCCTTACGAGGAGCGCGCGAAAACGCTCGAGATTCCGGCGATTGTCACCAGTGATTCCCGCCCCGCGCCCGAGCACTACCGCGATGAGCCGCAGATCTGTGCCACCGTCACCTCGCTCGAGGCCGCCGAGGCAGCGCGCGCGGAGGGAGCCGCGCGCATCTACATGACCACCGACGCGCTCGATGCGGCCGAGCTCTCCCCCGCCGATGCGTTTGAGCAGGGTATTGTTCCCGTGCTCGATGAGGTCTGCCGCGCCGTCGACCACGCGCGCGTCGACCCGTGGGTCGTTGCCGGTGCCACGGTCGCTATTGGCAACATCTCTGAGCTTGCCCTGGCCGCCCAGGTTGGTGCCACGGCCGAGATTCGCTCTTGCCTGCCCGTGCACAACACGCCTTGCATGGAGGCACTTGCCGAGCGCGGAGCCGGGGCGTTTTGGCTCTCGCCCGAGATCACGCTCGACGAGATTATCTCGCTTGGCACCTCCGCGCCCGCAGCCCTGGGCATCACCGTTTTCGGCCGCCCGCGCGTTATGACGAGCGAGCACTGTATCCTGCAGGTGGCCAATGGCTGCATCCACGATTGCGCCCACTGCCGCCTGCGCGCCCGCAAGCTGTCGCTCAAGAATATCGACGGCAAGGTCATGCCGGTGCGCACCGACATCCACGGCCGCTCGCGCCTGTACGACGCCTACCCCATCGACCTCACACCGCAGGTTCCACAGCTGCTCGACGCCGGCGTGCGCCGTCTCATGGTCGACGGAACCCTGCTCGAGGCCGATGAGATTGGCCGCGCCGTCGCACGCGTCCGTCGCGCCGTCGAGGCCGCGCAGGCCGGCCGTAAGCCCGCCGCCCGCCTGCGCGGCGCCACTTCGGGCTGCATGTTTGTGGGAATTAGCTAACCGAAAGGCTTACACGTGAACGAAGAACCCCAAGTCCTCTACTGCGACGCCTGGCTCATGGCCATCGATAAGCCCGCCGGCATGATCGTCCACGGCGACGGCACCGGCGAGCGCACGCTTACCGACTATGCCAGCGACCTTTTGCTGGCGATGGGCGACGGCTTTGCCGCGACCGACATGCAGCCGCTCAACCGCTTGGACCGCGACACTACCGGCGTGGTGTTGTTCTCGCTCGACAAGCAGACGCAGCCCGCCTTTGACCAGATGGTCATCGACCACGCCTTCGAAAAGCACTATCTGGCGCTCGCCGAGGGCAAGATCGACTGGAACGAAAAGCTCATCGACAAGCCCATCGCCCGCGACCGCCACGATAGCCGCAAGATGCGCGTCGGTGCCAGCGGCAAGCCGTCGCAGACGCGCGTGAAGGTGCTCAAGCGCCTTAAGAGCCGCCGAGGCCTGCCCACCCGTTCGTATATCGATGTTGAGCTGCTCACGGGCCGCAAACACCAGATCCGCGTGCACCTGGCAAGCGAGCGCCATCCCCTGGTTGGCGACGACCTGTACGGAACGCCGCGCCCCTGTGGCCTCATGCTCCACGCCCACAGCGTATCCTTTACCCATCCCGTAACCGGCGAGCACATCTACATCGAAGCCCCCTGCCCCTGGGAGCCCTAAAACCTGCCAAAAAGGGACAGGTTTATTTTGGCAGGTTTTATCTGGGCAAACGTCAAGCCGCCACGATGGCTCAGCCGCGGCGCCAAAACGTCTCGATCTGTAACAGTTAGAACCCATTTTCCGGTCTATCTGTTACAGATCGAGACATTCAAATCCCCCTCAAGGGAAAATCTCGATCTGTAACAATAACTCGGCAAAATCGGTCCCAGATGTTACAGATTGAGACAAAGGGATGGCGCGGTTCGGAAGTATCTCAATCTGTAACATCTAGCCCACTTTTAACGGTCCAGTTGTTACAGACTTAGACAAACCGGCGGACAACGAAAGCGGCAACGCCTGTGATGGACGTTGCCGCTTTTCTATTGAGAAAACTACTCGGTTTTCGTTACTAACCACCACAATGGGGACAGGCGCCTTTGTGATGGTTTTGGCCTTGTCCCGTCGCTAGACCGTGATGACGTTGTCCATTGCCCGATACTTGGCGGGCACCTCGCCCGCGGTAATAATCGTTGCGTCGCGAAAATCCGCGAACTTGACGGGCGCCACCATGCCAAATTTACTGGCGTCCGAGATTACAAAGCGCTTGGCCGTATGGCGCATCGAGATGCGCTTTACTTGTGCCTCCTCGATATCGGGCGCCGTGAAGCCCTGCTCGGCGGCAATGCCGTTAGAACCCCAAAAGCCGCAGTTAAAGTTGTAGCGGTCTAGGGTTGCCAGAGCATCGGGACCGACGAGCGCTTCGGTCTCGGGCTTGAGCTCGCCGCCCAGCACCACGGTGCGCATGCCGCGCAAAGCGAGGTGCTGAGCATGGAGCACGGAATCGGTCACATAGGTGACATCTTCAAGGTGTGGAAGATGCTCGATGAGCTTGAGCGTCGTCGAGCCCGAGTCGATGTATACAAAGCTCTCGGGCTCCACCAGCGCCGCGGCGCGGGCGCAGATACGCTCCTTATCGTCGTTATGGAGGTCGCTGCGCTCATTGAGCGTTAGGTCGCGCGTCACGTGCGCGCGCTCAAGACTTGTCGCTCCGCCGTGGACCTTGGCGATACGGTGTGCTCGATCGAGCGTCTGCAGGTCGCGCCGAATGGTAGACGCCGTTACGCCCAGGGTATCGGCAAGCTCTTGCACAGTAACCGAGCCAGCCTGCTGGACCATCGACACGATCGCGTTGAGCCTATCCTCCGCAAGCATCGCTTACTCCTCCTCGGGGTACACGACTCCCCAGTCGGCGCGGAGCTTGGTCATAAGCTCCATGACATCAGAAGCGTAATCCAGAAGCTCGCGCTTCGAATCATCGCCGGCAACGGCCTTCTCCAGGTCGGCCATCTCGTAGCACAGAGCGTATGCCTCGGTGCCGGTGTGGACCTCCTCACGGTGCCCGTCCGCAGTCCACACGATGGTCGCGTGATCGGCACGCGGATACTCGTTGACCTCGATATAGCACTTGTCAAAGCTGATGACCGAGCGCTTGGGCTGCTTGGAGTGAAGTGTAAGGCTCACCACGCCCAGCTGCTGCTCGGCATTACGGCAGACGATGCCGCCCGCAACGTCAACGCCGGTCTCACAGGTGTTGCCGAGCGAAACGACCTCAACAGGCTGGCTTGCCATAAAGAGGCGCATGACGGACAGGGCATACACGCCAATATCGAGCATGGCACCGCCGGCGAGACTACGGTTGTAGAACCGGTTGGTCAGGTCGCCGTAGTCCTTGTAGCTGCCAAAGTTGAGCTGAGCGAGGTTCATGCGGCCAAACTCGCCGGCATCCATGCGGCGACGCAGCTCCCGATACAAGGGCATGTGGAGCACCGTGGTGGCGTCCATAAGGACCACGTTATGCTCGTCGGCAATGGCACGCGCTTCGTCGAGCTCGGCGGAGTTGAGGGTGATGGCCTTTTCGCAAAGCACGTGCTTGCCTGCTGCCAGAGCGGCGCGCAGGTAGGTGATATGCGTGTTATGCGGCGTGGTGATATAAACGGCGTCGATGTCGGGATCGGCGTAGAGGTCCTCAACCGTCTCGTACACCTTCTCGACGCCATACTGCTCGGCAAAAGCCTGAGCCTTGGAGAGCGTACGGTTGGCGACGCCCGCAAGCTTGCGGCCGGCAAGGGCGAGAGACTGGGCCATCTGGTTGGCGATAACGCCGCAGCCGATCACAGCCCAGCGAAGCTCGGGAGCCGTAAAGATGTCGTTAGGGAACGGCTGATCCTGGACCGAGGCAAACGCCGCCTTAGCGGCTGCTTCGGCGTCGAGCGGAGCCTGTTTGGAATCTGTCATCATGTGCCTCCTGAGTCACCGGAAGTTCTTCATTTCCAACAGCCTTATATTCGCACAAACTTGCGCGTATTTGCTTGTATTTGCGTGTTTATTTGTTTATCGGTTATTATTAAACCATAATTAGCAGATATTTGCGCGGCTATGCGCATTATCGCGCAAGACTCTGTGCGTAAATACGCATGCATCGATCGTTATGATGCATAAAAAGTTGGAACACCAAAACCCCTAAAGGCAAAGCAGGCTGTCTTACTCTGCCCCCTAGGGGCATCAGACATCAAAAGACCATCCCTAACTGCCGGCACATAGGGACTGTCCCAGGCTGCCGAAACCTGGGGGCGTTTCCCGTACGACGCTTTCGTGGCAAGACTGTCCCCATCAACTAGCCGTTTAAGAACGTCCCCAACGACTAGTCATTTATGTCTGTCCCCAATGAGTAGCCACTCATTTATGTCTGTCCCCAATGAGTAGGGATAGAAAAAGGCCCGGGTGCCGTGGCATCCGGGCCTTTGCTAGCAACTTAGATGTTGCGGGCAGCTTAGAACTTGTGGCCGCACTTCTTGCAGACACGCAGCTTGTTCTTGCCGTCCTTCTCGTGACCGACGCGGGTAACCTTACCGCACTCGGGGCAAACGAGATTGACGTTGGAGGCATCGATGGGAGCCTCCTGCGAAACGATGCCGCCCTGCTGGTTGGCAGCGTTGGGCTTGACGGCCTTCTTGACGACCGAAACGCCCTCGACAACGACCTTGTTCTCGGCGGGGAGAGCACGCAGGACAACGCCCTGCTTGCCGCGATCCTTACCAGAGAGAACCTGGACCTTATCGCCCTTCTTGATATACATATATCTCCCCTAACTACAGGGTCTCGGGAGCGAGCGAGACGATCTTCATGTACTTCTTGTCACGAAGCTCGCGAGCGACGGGCCCGAAGATACGGGTGCCGACGGGCGAACCATCGTTGTTGATGACAACGCAGGCGTTATCATCAAAGCGAATGTAGGAGCCATCCTTGCGGCGGATCTCCTTAACGGTGCGAACGACGACGCAACGGACAACGTCCTTCTTCTTGACGTTGGCGCCAGGGGTAGCCTCCTGGACAGCACCGATGAACACATCGCCGATGCCTGCATAACGACGCTTGGAACCGCCAAGCACCTTGATGCAGCGAATCTTGCGAGCGCCGGAGTTGTCGGCGACGTTCAGCATGGTTTGCATCTGAATCATGGTAGATGTTCCTCCGAACTAAGAACCGAAGAGAGGTGCGCAGCCTTTATGCGGCCCGTGGTATGCAAGCCAGGCATACGCACATCTTCGGAAACGTACAAGTCGTAAGAGCGACTGCTTATTTAGCGCGCTCGACGACCTCGATGAGGCGCCAACGCTTCATCTTGGACATAGGACGGGTCTCCATAACGCGGACGGTGTCGCCCACGCCAGCCGTGCACTCCTCGTCGTGAGCGTGCAGCTTCTTGGAGCTGGTCATCATCTTGCCGTACTTGGGGTGACGCTTGCGCTCGGTGATGGTGACAACGATGGTCTTGGCACCGGAGACGGAGGTAACGACACCCGTACGGACCTTACGCGAGTTACGCGAATCAGTCATATTCTCTCCTTAGGTCCTACTCGGCGACAGCGGACTTCTCCGCTGCGATCTCGCGGGCGCGCTGCTCCGTGAGGACGCGAGCGATGTCCTTCTTCACGGTGTTGACGCGAGCGGTGTTGTCCAGCTGGCTGGTGGCCATCTGGAAACGAAGGTTAAAGAGCTCGGCGCGCATTTCCTTCAGCTTCTCAACGAGCTGAGCGTCCGAGAGCTCACGAATCTCTGCGGGCTTCATTAGTTCTCCTCCTCGGCCGTCTCTGTAGCGGCAGGCTTAGCGACGATCTTGGTCTTGATGGGGAGCTTGTGCTGCGCCAGACGCAGAGCCTCGCGAGCGACCTCCTCGGGCACGCCCTTGACCTCGAACATGATGCGGCCGGGCTTGACGACGGCCACCCACTCCTCGGGGTTACCCTTACCAGAACCCATGCGAGTCTCGGCAGGCTTCTTAGTGATGGGCTTATCGGGGAAGATCGTGATGTAGACACGACCGCCACGCTTCATGTAGCGGGTCATGGCAATACGAGCGGCCTCGATCTGACGGTTGGTGATCCAATGGGCCTCGAGAGCCTGGATACCAAACTCGCCGAAATGCAGCTCGGTATTACCCTTGGCCTGGCCCTTCATGGAGCCACGCTGCACCTTGCGGTGAAGAATACGCTTAGGGGCAAGCACTACTGACCCCTCCTCTCGGAGTTACGACGACGAGGACGGGAAGAGCCCTCGAGTGCAGGGTTGGGAACAGGCTGGCCCGGGAGCTTCTCGCCCAGGTAGATCCAGACCTTCACGCCGCAGGCACCCATGGTGGTGCTGGCGACAGCCGTGCCGTAGTCGATCTTGGCACGGAGGGTGTGCAGAGGCACGCGACCCTCACGGTACCACTCACGACGGCCCATCTCGGCACCGCCGAGACGACCGGAGCACTGGATACGGATGCCCTTGGCGCCGGCCTTGCGGGCGGACTGGACAGCCTTGCGCATGGCGCGACGGAAGGCAACGCGGCCCTCGAGCTGCTCAGCGATAGACTGAGCAACGAGGTTGGCGTCGAGCTCGGGGCGCTTGATCTCGACAACGTCGACGGAGAGCTGGCCCTTGGAGACGCCAGCGACCTTCTCGAGCTCGGTGCGGAGGGTATCGATCTCGGCACCCTTCTTACCGATGACAACGCCGGGGCGAGCGGTGAAGATGATGACCTTCACCTTGTCGCCAGCGCGCTCGATCTCGACGCGGGAGACAGCTGCGCGGGAGAGACGCTTCTCGAGGTACTTGCGGATCTCGAGATCGTTACCGAGGGTCTTAGCGTAATCCTTCTCTGCGAACCAGCGGGAGCGCCAGTTCTCGGTGATGCCAAGACGGAAGCCGGTGGGGTAGACTTTCTGACCCATACAGCTTTACGCCTCCTTTCGAGGAGCAACGACGACGGTGATGTGGGAAGTACGCTTCAGAATGCGAGAAGCGGAACCCTTGGCGCGGGGACGGATGCGCTTAAGCGTCGGACCCTCGTCAACATAGGCAGCAGCGACAACCAGGTTGTCGGCACGCAGACCGTTGTTGTTCTCGGCGTTCGCAACGGCGGAACGGAGAACCTTCTCGACATCCACGGCGACGGCGCGGTCGCAGAAGTGGAGGATGTCGAAGGCCTGAGCGACAGGCTTGCGGCGGATCAGATCGACCACCAGGCGGGCCTTGCTGGGGGAAACACGCACGTACTTAGCGACGGCGCGAACCTCGGTGGCCTCAGTTTCAATAGACTTAGTTGCCATTTACGGTTAACCCCCTATTTGGCCTTGTGGCCACGGAACGTACGAGTCGGCGCGAACTCGCCGAGCTTGTGACCAACCATGGACTCGGTAACATACACGGGCACATGCTTGCGGCCGTCGTGGACGGCGATGGTGTGACCAACCATCTCGGGGAAGATGGTGGACGCGCGGGACCAAGTCTTCACGACGTCCTTCTTGCCAGCCTCGTTCATCGCGGTGATACGCGAGAGAAGGCGAGTCTCCACGAACGGGCCCTTTTTGAGACTTCTGCTCATAAGTGCTTTCTCCTAAAACTCGGTATCCGAAATTACTTCTTACGGCGACGAATGATGTGCTGGTTCGAGACCTTCTTCTTCTTGCGCGTACGAAGGCCCTTCGTCGGCTTACCCCAGGGGGTAACAGAGGGACGACCAGAGGTGTGGTTCTTGCCCTCGCCACCGCCGTGCGGGTGGTCGACAGGGTTCATAACGGTACCGCGGACGGTCGGGCGCACGTTCATGTGACGCTTACGGCCGGCCTTGCCGATGACGATGTTGGCGTGATCAGCGTTGCCGACCTCACCGACGGTGGCGCGGCAGGTAACGAGGATGCGGCGCATCTCGGAGGAAGGCATACGGACGATGGCGTACTTGCCCTCCTTACCCATCAGCTGGCAGGAGTTACCGGCGGAACGGGCGATAGCGGCGCCCTTGCCCGGCTGGAACTCGACGGCGTGGATGAGCGTACCGACGGGGATGTCGGCGAGGGGCAGAGCGTTGCCCGGCTTGATGTCGGCGTCAGAACCGGACATGACGGTCTGACCGACCTCGAGGCCCTTGGGGGCCAGGATGTAGCGCTTCTCACCGTCAGCATAGTGCAGCAGAGCGATGCGAGCGGAACGGTTCGGATCGTACTCGATCGTGGCAACCTTGGCGGGCACGCCGTCCTTGTTGCGCTTGAAGTCGATCACGCGGTAACGACGCTTCACGCCGCCGCCCTGGTGGCGGGTGGTGATGCGGCCGTTGTTGTTACGACCGGCCTTCTTGGGCAGGGGCTCGAGAAGAGACTTCTCGGGCTTGGTGCAGGTGATCTCGGAGAAGTCGGAGATCGTCTGCCAACGCCTACCAGCGGAGGTCGGCTTAAGGTGCTTTACAGCCATTACAATCCCTTTCAATAGGTATCCGTTAGCCATCGCAGACAGGGATTCGAGGTTCTGCCTCGGGTGCGATGACACCGGACGTATACACGGTTCCGGGCGTGTCCATTTTATACGCCCAAAACCTTGAGCTCTCGCCTCCCCTATTTGGGAGGCATGAGCTCACTCAACAGCAGCGAGTCTTAGGCCTGGTTGCCAAAGACCTCGATGGTGTCGCCCTCGGCCAGCGTAACGATGGCCTTCTTCCAAGAACGGGTCTTGCCGGCGACATAGCGCACGCGCTTGGTCTTGGGCTTGACCGTCAGGGTGTTCACGCGAACGACCTTGACGCCGAAGATCTCCTCGACAGCGTCCTTGATCTGATACTTGTTAGCATCCTTGGCGACCTCGAACGTGTACTTGTTCTGCTCCATGCCGGAGAAGGAACGCTCGGACACGATCGGACGGATGATGATCTCGTGGGCGGTCATTTATGCAAGCACCTCCCCGAAGTGAGCGGCGATGTCGGCGGGCATCAGCACAGCGTTGTTGTTGACGAGATCATAGGTGTTGGCCTCGTCGGCAGTGATGATGAACGTCTTGGGAATGTTGCGGAACGACAGGTAGGCGTTGACGTCCTCATCGCGAACGATGATGGTCAGACGCTTGCCCTCAAGGCCAAGAGCCTTGAGCATGGCAACGGCAGCCTTGGTGGAAGGCTTCTCGAAGCCGTAGTCGTCGACGAGCACGAGCTCGCCATCGGCCAGCTTGGCGGACAGCGCAGAGCGCATAGCCAGCTTGACCTCCTTGTTGTTCATACGCTTAGCGTAGGAACGGGGCTTGGGGGCGAAGACAACGCCACCGTGACGCCACTGGGCAGCACGGATGGAACCCTGGCGGGCACGACCGGTGCCCTTCTGACGCCAAGGCTTCTTGCCGCCACCGGAAACCTCAGAGCGGCCCTTAGCGGACTGGGTGCCCTGACGCCAAGAGGCCATCTGGCACTTGACGATGTGGTGCATAACGTGGATGTTCGGCTCGATGCCGTACACCTCAGCGGCGAGCTCGGCCTCGGCGACCTTCTTGCCCTCGCTGTTCTTTACTTCAAACTTTGCCATTTAAGTGTTCTCCTTGGTATGACGCTGGGCTAAATGGGCTGGGCCCTTAGGCCATACGGATGGCGACGAGACCATTCTTGGCACCCGGGACAGCGCCCTTGACCAAGATGAGGTTCTGCTCGGCATCGATGCGGACAACGGAAAGGTTCTTGACGGTAACGCGCTCGTTACCCATGTGGCCGGCCATCTTGACGCCCTTGAGGACGCGCGCAGGATAGGCGCACTGACCGATAGAACCGGGGTGACGCTGGAAGTGAGAACCATGCGTCATAGGACCGCGGCGCTGACCCCAGCGCTTGATGCGACCCTGGAAGCCCTTACCCTTGGAGGTACCGATGACGTCGACCTTCTCGACATCAGCGAAATCAGCGACGGTGACGACCTCGCCGACCTTGTGCTCCTCGCCGTTCTCGACGCGGACCTCACGAAGGAAGCGGACAGGCTCGACGCCGGCCTTGGCGAAGTGACCAGCCATGGGCTTGTTCACGTTCTTGGCCTTGATGTCGCCGAAACCGATCTGGACGGCGTCATAGCCGTCGGTTGCCTGAGTTTTAACCTGCGAGACAGCGCAGGGGCCAGCCTGGATGACCGTGACGGGAACGACGTTGTCGTTCTCGTCCCAAACCTGGGTCATGCCAATCTTGCGGCCGAGAATCATGCTGATCAAGATATGATCCCAACTCTCGCGTGGTCTTGGGACAATGCGTACACCACCGAGCGTACGCCCCTAGAGGACCACTACTTACACGACGTGCTCCCCAGCCTTGTATTGCGTCCGAACTACCTGACAACCCTATTAAGCAGGCATTTTGTCCAGCCAGAATACTCCCCTGGTTTCACACAGCTGTTTAGTATACACGGCTGCGGGCGTATCCATCGAGATTCATATTTCACTCACATTGTTTACGCAGGTAAAGTGCGTGGCATGTTCCCAGTGTGCGGCGGAGGGGGCGTGCCTGAGACATATTAAGGTTGCTGCTCTACAGTCCTGCTCACGACGGAGAGCACATTAAGTGCTCTCCTGTTCGTGCGGAACTCGCGACAACCTTAATATGTCTCAGGCCCGCCCCCTCCGCCGCACACTGGGAACGACACGTTGATGTCTGCTTAACTCTGCTCGCTCAGCTAATGACTTTGTTGGGGATCCACAATTTGCTGCAAGGTGAACTTGCATTGGGGCGTATCGTCCTCTTCTCGCGCATCGTCGAAATCGAAGATCATGATGGCGCAGTTGGGGAGTTTTGTTGGGAGCTCGAAACCCTCTGGGGCTGCAGCCTTGATGAATTGGCGGCTGGCGCTGCCGTGGCTTACTGCTAGGAGGGTTTCGATGCCCTCGGCGCCCATGAGATTGGTGAGGGTGTCTACCATGCGTTCTTGCAGCGCGCGGCTTCCTTCTCCTCCGAAGGGGACCAAATCCTCGCCCGGATCCCAAACGTCGGTAGGCAATGCGTCGTGCGGGCCTTCCTCGAAGGTCCCATAGCCGCGCTCGATGATGCCTTCGCAGGGCTCGACAGTAGCATCCGGACCGAGGATCTCGCATGCGACGATACTTGCCGTGTCCATGGCTCGGCCTAAAGGCGATGAGACAACTTTGTCGGGGACGACGCCGTGGGCTTTGAGCCATTCGGCTGCCGCTTGGGCCTGTTGACGGCCCAAATCGGTAAGCGGTGAATCACAGCGACCCTGGACGAGCTTTTTTACGTTGAATTCCGTCTGGCCGTGGCGGAGCAGATACAGCCTCTTCATATTCTCCCCTTCTGCATAACGTGCTTTGCCGGCGCAGACCTACTCGTGGGTATGCCCTACGTAGTCATCGTCGATCGTAATCTTGGCAATCGACTTGGGAAATTCCGATTCGACCCTCTGGACCAACGCGTGCTTGAGCTCATCGGCCCCCATGCCCAAATCCGAGGGACGCACGCAGTCAAAGATCACGTTGGTGTGCGTAGGACCCGGCACACAGCGCAGGTCATGAATCGAAAGGCGGCTATCGATCTGTTGGGCCATGGCGTGAATGCGCAAGCGCATGCTCGCCACCTTGGGGTCATCGGTCACGATGGGATCGTAGTGAAGCGTGACAATCATGTCGTCTTCGTCCCTAAATGCCTGTTCAATGTTATCGAGCGTGTCATGACTTTCCAGCGGGCTGGCCTCGGCCGCCATCTCGGCGTGAGCGCTTGCGAACTTCCTGCCCGGACCGTAGTCGTGAACCATTAGGTCATGAACGCCCAAAACGCCAGGGTAGCTCAAGATCTTGCCGCGAATATGTTCGACCAGCTTGGGATCGGGCGCCTGACCCAAAAGCGGGCTCACCGTATCCTGGATGAGCTCAAAACCGCTCCAGCCAATATAGGCGCCAACGGCAAGGCCGACCCAAGCATCAAGATTGATATGCGTCACCTGCGAAACAATTGCGCACGCTAACACGGCGCCTGTGGCAAGGACATCGTTCTTGGAATCCTGCGCGGTCGCATGCAGCGTCTCAGACTCAATACGGTCACCGAGCTTTTGGTTGAGGGCCGCCATCCACAGTTTAACAACCATCGAAAGCGCCAAGACTGCCACCAGGGCAAGCGAGAACTCGACGGGTTCGGGGTGGACGATACGCTCAAACGAGGACTTCACCAGTTCGAGGCCGATAAGCAGCACGAGCGCCGCCACGACCAGACCCGAGAGATACTCGTAGCGGCCATGGCCGTAAGGGTGCTCGGGGTCTGCCGGCTTGCCCGCCAGCTTAAAGCCAAGCACGCTCACGATGTTTGAGCTGGCGTCAGACAGGTTGTTCATGGCGTCCGCCACAATCGAAACCGATCCCGACAGCACGCCAATTGCACCCTTCGCAGCGCATAGCGCCACATTGGCGAGAATACACACCACGCCCGCCAACGTGCCCACGCGCGCACGGTCGCCCTGCGCACGACGAACGATCCACTCGACCATCTATATCTGCCCCCAACAGTTTTACTCATACACTCGTTTGTCGAATAGCTCAGTAGTGTAGACCCTTTACCCCATCGATACAAAAAAGGCCGCAACCCTTAGGGCTGCGGCCTTACAAATCGCACTATCGAGCAAAAAGCTTAGAGCTTGATGTCGATGTCGACGCCAGCGGGGAGGTCGAGACGCATGAGCGAATCAACGGTGCCCGAGGTGGGGTCGAGGATGTCGATGAGGCGCTTGTGGGTGCGCATCTCGAACTGCTCACGGGAGTCCTTGTCCTTGTGCGGCGAGCGGAGAACCGTGTACAGGTTGCGCTCGGTGGGCAGGGGGACAGGACCGGAAACGCGAGCGCCGGTCTTCTGAGCGGTCTCGACGATGAGCTTCGCGGACTGATCGACGACCTCGTGATCATAGCCCTTGAGGCGAATGCGGATCTTCTGGGTAGCCAACTTAAACCTCCAAAGAGTGCGAGAGATGTTCTCGCGGATTACGTAACAGGGAGCTCGAACTTAGGCGTTCTTGCTCATGACCTCGTCCACGATGGACTTGGGCGCAGGCTCATAAGAGTCGAACTGCATCGTGTAGGATGCACGGCCCTGGGTCTGGGAGCGAAGGTCGGTAGCGTAACCGAACATCTCGCCCAGCGGCACCTTGGCACGGATGAGCTTGGTGTTCTTGCGATCCTCCATGCCCTCGATCTTGCCGCGGCGACCGGAGAGGTTGCCCATAACGTCGCCCATGTACTGCTCGGGGGTCTCGACCTCGACAGCCATGATCGGCTCGAGCAGCTGCGGATCGGACTTCTTGAGGGCGTCCTTGATAGCCATGGAACCGGCGATCTTGAAGGCGGCCTCGGAGGAGTCGACCTCGTGGTAAGAACCGTCGAACAGGGTGACCTTAACGTCGAGGACCGGGAAGCCGGCGATAACACCGGTGTTCAGGGCCTCCTGGATGCCCTTGTCGATGGACGGGATGTACTCCTTGGGCACGACGCCGCCGACGATAGCGTTGACGAACTCGTAGCCGAAGCCCTCCTCCATCTTCTCGAGCTTGATGACGGCGTGGCCGTACTGACCGCGACCGCCGGACTGACGGACGAACTTGCCCTCAGCCCTCTCGACATCGTGACCAGCGGTCTCGCGGTAGGCAACCTGGGGCTTACCGACGTTAGCGTCAACCTTGAACTCACGGAGCAGACGGTCAACGATGATCTCGAGGTGCAGCTCGCCCATGCCGGCGATGATGGTCTGGCCGGTCTCGTGGTTGGTGGACACCGTGAAGGTCGGGTCCTCCTCGGCGAGCTTGGTCAGAGCCAGGGACATCTTGTCCTGCTCGGCCTTGGTCTTGGGCTCGATGGCAACGTCGATAACGGGCTTAGCGAACTCGATCTTCTCGAGGACGATCTCCTTGCCCTCGGCGCACAGGGTGTCACCGGTGGTGGAGTTCTTGAAGCCAACGCAGGCGACGATGTCACCGGCGCAAGCGTCGTCACGGTCGATACGCTCGGCGGCGTTCATCTCGAGGATGCGGCCGAGGCGCTCGCGCTGACCGTTGGAGGCGTTGACCACGTAGGAGCCGGACTCGGCGCGACCGGAATAAACGCGGACGTAGGTGAGCTTACCGACGAACGGGTCGGTCATGATCTTGAAGACCAGGCCGGAGAAGGGCTCGTCGAAGGAGGGATGACGCACGATCTCCTCGCCGGTTTCCGGATCGGTACCGGTGACGGCCTCAACGTCGAGGGGGCTGGGCAGGTAGTCGACGACAGCGTCGAGCAGCTCCTGAACGCCCTTGTTCTTGTAGGCGGAGCCCACAAAGACGAGGTTGAGCTCGTTGGCCAGAACGCCCTTGCGCAGAGCAGCCTTGAGCTCCTCGACGGTGAAGTCCTCCTCCATGAGGATCTTCTCCATAAGCTCGTCGTCAAAGCTGGCAGCGGCGTCGAGGAGCTCCTCGCGCTTGGTGGCAGCGATGTCGGCGAACTCAGCCGGGATCTCGTCCATCGGCTCGGGGTAGGTCATGCCCTTCTCGTCGGCCTTGAAGTCCCATGCAGTCATGGTGACCAGGTCGATGACGCCCCAGAAGTTGTCCTCGGCGCCCATCGGGACCTGAGCGGCCACGGCGTTGGCGTCGAGACGATCCTTCATGGTCTCGATAGCGTTGAAGAAGTCAGCGCCCACGCGGTCATACTTGTTGATGAAGGCGATGCGGGGAACGTTGAAGGTAGAAGCCTGACGCCAAACGGTCTCAGACTGGGGCTGGACGCCGGCAACGGCGTCGAAGACGGCGACAGCGCCATCGAGGACGCGCAGGCAGCGCTCGACCTCGGCGGTGAAGTCAACGTGGCCCGGGGTGTCGATGATCTGGATGCGGTAGTCCTTACCGTCCTTGTTCCAGAAGCACGTGGTAGCAGCGGAGGTAATGGTTACGCCGCGCTCCTGCTCCTGAACCATCCAGTCCATGGTGGCAGCGCCCTCATGGACCTCACCGATCTTGTGGGTCTTACCGGTGTAGTAAAGAATACGCTCGGTCGTGGTGGTCTTACCGGCATCGATGTGGGCCATGATGCCGATGTTACGGGTATCGGAAAGCTTGTGCTTAGCCTTAGCCATGTTAGTTCCTTACCTTAACTTACCAACGATAGTGAGAGAACGCGCGGTTGGCCTCGGCCATCTTGAAGACGTCCTCACGCTTCTTGACGGAAGCGCCCAGGCCGTTGGAAGCGTCCAGAATCTCGTTTGCGAGACGCTCAGCCATGGTCTTCTCCTTGCGAGCGCGGGAGAAGTTGACGATCCAGCGGATGCCCAGAGCGGTGGAACGACGGGAGTTGACCTCCATCGGGACCTGATAGGTAGCGCCACCGACACGCTTGGGCTTAACCTCGAGCGTGGGCTTGACGTTGTCCATAGCCTTCTTGAAGGTAGCGAGAGCGTCGCCACCCTCGGACTTCTCGGCAACGATCTCGAAAGCGGTGTAAACGATGCGCTCAGCGGTGGCCTTCTTGCCGTCAAGAAGGACCTTGTTGATGAGCTGAGTCACCAGGCGGTTGTTGTAAACGGCGTCAGGCTGAACCTCACGACGATTAGCTGCTGCACGACGCGGCATGTGAAATCTCCTTAAGTGTCTACCGTGCGGCGCTTAGGCGGCACACGGCGAAAGTATCAAAACGTTATCTGGCTTATTTGGCCTTGGGGCGCTTAGCACCGTACTTGGAACGGGCCTGCATACGGTTCTGGACCGGAGCAGCATCGTAGGCGCCACGGATGACGTGATAACGGACACCAGGGAGGTCACGAACACGACCGCCGCGGACGAGCACGATGGAGTGCTCCTGCAGGTTGTGGCCCTCACCCGGAATGTAAGCAGTAACTTCGATGCCGTTGACGAGGCGAACACGGGCAACCTTACGAAGAGCCGAGTTCGGCTTCTTGGGGCTCGTGGTGAAGACGCGGGTGCACACGCCGCGCTTCTGGGAGTTGTGCTGCAGAGCAGCGTTCTTGGACTTCTTGGGCGCGGAACGACGGCCCTGGCGAACCAGCTGGTTAATAGTAGGCAAAGCGTACTCCTTCTCGAATGATTCCAGCTTTCTGTAAAGTGCAACGGCTTGAATCGAGGGGTCAGCATCCCCCTACGAAACACGCAGTTCGATAGGATACGTGCCGTTAGCTGTGTCGTCAACAGACCACGCCGCCGGGCGTATCCTAAAATAGCCACATTTCCGCAAAGCCTACACAAAAGGAATCCCCTCCTGTGCGCGAGGGCGGATTTCCGGTCCGGGCGGCCCTGGGGTTAAGTTTGCTGCTCTACAGTCCTGGCTCGCACGGAGGCCACATTAAGTAGCCTCCGGCTCGTGCGGAACTCGCGACAAACTTAACCCCGGGGGCCGCCCGGACCGGAAATCCTACGTGCTCGTCAGGGCAACGTTCCTCAACAAAAAAGACCCGCTTCCCTGTTGGGGAGCGGGTCTTTGGAAGGGCGGTTAACGTACTGGGAAATTACTCCCCGTCGTTGTCCTTGGCCTCTTCGGCGTCGTCGGTGTCCACGAGCTGGTTGAGCAGCTCGTCGAGGGAAGCCATGTCCTCGTTGATGGCACCGTTGGCGGAAGCCTTCTTGTCGTCGATCGGGGCGCCCAGGAGCTCCTCGTCGGCATCGGCGTGATGCGTCGGAGCGGAGGTGCCCAGCAGGATGTCGTCCGGACCGTCGGGGCTAAAGACCATCTGCAGCAGCTGCGAGAGGTCTTCCTCGTCGGCAACGTCGTCGTTGTTCTCGAGGATGTAGAGCAGGTCGTGGGCCTCGAGGCCGTCGCGGAGCTCCTCGATCGCCTTGGCACCGATGCCATCGATGCGCAGCAGATCCTCCTCGGACTTGCCAACCAGGTCGCCGACCGTCTCGATGCCGACCTCGCTGAACTTGTTGGTCCAGCGCTGCGACACGCCCAGGTCGTCGAACAGGTACAGGCGAGCCTTCTCGGCGGAGATGGTGTGGCCGTTGCGGGTGAACGAACCGTCGGCACCGCCAAACTCGTCGTAGCCGGCCCAGTCGAGCTGCTGTGGGAGCCGCTCGTCCAGGTCCTTGAGCTCCACGGGAGCCCACTCGGGCAGTGACTTGGCGTTGGGCGAAGCCGGACCATCGATGTCCACGTAGCCGTCGGCCGTGCGATACGTCAGCTTGGCGTTAGCGTACGGCTTGAGGCCGGTACCAGCCGGGATCTTCTTACCGACGATGACGTTGGACTTAAGGTCGAGCAGGTGGTCGACCTTGCCCTCAATAGCAGCCTCGGTAAGGACGCCGGCGGTACGGATGAACGAAGCGCTCGACAGCCAGGAGTCGATGTTGGACGCAACCTTGAGCGTACCCAAGATGACGGGCTCAGCCACGGGAGCCTGACCGCCCAGACGGGCAACGCGCTCGACCTCGTCGGCGAACTCGTAGCGGTCGACGTACTGACCAAGCAGGTACTTGGAGTCGCCGGGGTTGGTGATCTGAACGCGACGCAGCATCTGACGTGCGAGCACCTCGATGTGCTTGTCGTTCAGGTCGACGCCCTGGCTGGTGTAGACGTCCTTGACGCTCTCGACGAAGGTGTGCATCGTCGACTCGATGTCGGTCAGCTTGCGCAGGTTGCGGAAGTTGACGAAGCCCTTGGTGATCTGGTCGCCGGCGCGAACCTCGCAGCCGTCCTCGATCTCGGGCATAAAGCGCACCGAAGCGGGGACGCGACGCTCGTCGAGGACACGGGTGTGATCCTCGGAGTCGGTGAGCGTCAGCACGTACTCGGACTTCTCGGGCTTAATCGAGAGGTGGCCGGAGTACGGAGCCAGCTCGGCCTCGCGACCCAGGATCTTCTCGTTGACGTTGCCGACGATATCGAACATACGGCTGACCGTAGGCAGACCCTGCGTAATATCGTCGACGCCAGCGACGCCGCCGGAGTGAATGGTACGCATCGTAAGCTGCGTACCGGGCTCGCCGATGGACTGGGCGGCAATAATGCCGACTGCGGTACCGATGGCGACCGGACGACGGGTGGAAAGATCCCAGCCGTAGCACTTCTGGCACACGCCGTACTTGGAGCGGCAGGTGAGCAGCGCGCGAAGCTTGACCTTCTTAAGGCCCGCATCGACCATCTTCTGGATGTCGGCGACCTTCTCGATATAGCCGTCCTGCTCAAAGAGCACGGTGCCATCGGGAGCCACGACGTCCTCAATGAAGCAACGGCCGACAAGATCGGTGTTGAGGTCGGTGGTGCCGGGGATGATGAGGTTGTAGGTGACGCCCTCGTGCGTACCGCAGTCCTCCTCGCGGACGATGACGTCCTGGGCCACGTCGACCAGACGACGGGTCAGGTAGCCAGAGTCCGAGGTGTGGGATGCGGTATCGACCAGGCCCTTACGGGCGCCGTAGGTCGAAATGAAGTACTCGAGCGGCAGCAGGCCTTCGCGGAAGTTCGCCTTAATGGGAAGGTCGATCGTCTCGCCGGACATATCTGCCATCAGGCCACGCATGCCGCCGAGCTGACGCAGCTGGGTCTTAGAACCACGGGCGCCGGAGTCGGCCATCATGTACAGCGGGTTCTCCTCGTCGAACATGTCGAGCATGAGCGCTGCGACCTTGTCGGTACAAGCGGTCCACTCGTTAACGACTTCGATGTGGCGCTCCGTCTCGTTGATGAAGCCCTCCTCGAAGTACTCGTTGATCTGGTCGACGTTGGCCTGGGCGCGGTCGAGCAGCTCCTGCTTCTCGGCAGGGATGAGAGCGTCCCACACCGAGATGGTGAGGCCGGCGCGGGTAGCGTAGTGGAAGCCGGAGTACTTGATAGAGTCGAGGATCGGGCCGACCTTGGCCTCGGGGTAACGATCGCAGCAGTCGGCAACCAGCTTGGCCACATCGCCCTTGACCATCTTGTAGTTCATGAACTCGTAGTCTTCGGGCAGGCACTGGCGGTTGAAGATGATGCGGCCGATAGAAGTCTCGAAGCGTGCGGTCTTGTTACCGGTGACATCGTAGTCGACGAACTCGTTCTTGCCGTTCTTGACGCGGAAGATACGGGTGCCGTCCTCGTTGATGACGTTGGCGTTCTCGGCGGACACGCGGACCTGAATCTTGGCCTGCATGTCGACCTCGGAGCGGCAGTCATAGGCGTGCAGCGCGTCGTCGAAGCTCGAGAACACGTGGTTCTCGCCCGGCAGACCGTCGCGGACCTGGGTCAGGTAGTACACACCAATGATCATGTCCTGCGAGGGGATGTTGACCGGCTTGCCAGACGCCGGCGAGCGCAGGTTGTTCGCAGAGAGCATGAGCACGCGGGCCTCGGCCTGAGCCTGGCTGGACAGCGGCACGTGGACAGACATCTGGTCGCCGTCGAAGTCGGCGTTGAAGGGCGCGCAGACCAGCGGGTGCAGGTGGATAGCCTTGCCCTCGACCAGCACCGGCTCAAAGGCCTGGATGGACAGACGGTGCAGGGTCGGTGCACGGTTGAGCAGCACGACACGGCCGTCGATGACCTCTTCGAGGATGTCCCACACAAAGGTGGCACCGCGGTCGATAGCGCGCTTGGCGCCCTTGATGTTCTCGACCTTGCCAAGCTCGACCAGGCGCTTCATGACGAAGGGCTTGAAGAGCTCCAGCGCCATGGTCTTGGGCAGACCGCACTGGTGCAGCAGCAGCTTGGGGTCGGTAACGATAACCGAACGGCCAGAGTAGTCGACACGCTTGCCCAGCAGGTTCTGGCGGAAACGACCCTGCTTGCCCTTGAGGGCCTCGGCGAGCGACTTGAGCGGGCGACCACCACGGCCAGAGACCGGGCGCCCACGGCGGCCGTTGTCGAACAGGGCGTCCACGGACTCCTGGAGCATGCGCTTCTCGTTGTTCACGATGATCGCAGGGGCGTCCAGGTCGAGCAGGCGCTTGAGTCGGTTGTTACGGTTGATCACGCGACGATACAGGTCGTTGAGGTCGGACGCGGCAAAGCGGCCGCCGTCGAGCTGGACCATCGGGCGCAGATCGGGCGGAATGACCGGGATGACATCCAGAATCATGTTCGCGGGGCTGTTGCCGCCCTTCAGGAAGGCGTCAACGACCTCGAGGCGCTTAACGGCCTTCTCGCGCTTCTGCTTCTGAGAGTCCTCGTCGGCGATGATGGCCTTGAGCTTCTCGGCCTCGGAGGGGAGGTCGATGGCAGCGAGCAGGTCGCGGACGGCCTCGGCACCCATGCCACCCTTGAAGTACATGGAGTAGTAACGGGTCATCTCGCGGAACAGCGGCTCATCGGAGATGAGGTCGCGCTCGGTGAGCTTCATGAAGGCGTTGAAGGCGTCCGTGCGGAGCTGCTTCTCGTCCTTGCACTCTTCCTCGATGTCGACGATGCCGGAGGCGATCTCCTCGGGGGTCAGCGGCTCCTCGTCGGAGAACTCGTCAAAGTTCTCGGGGTTGCCCTGCTCCTTGAGGGACTCGATCTGGCGGGCGCACTCGGCATCGATCTCTTCCAGATCGGCGGCGAGCTCCTCGCTCAGGTCGTCAGCGTCGGCCTCGCGAGCCTCGTAGTCGACCTCGGTGATGATGTAGCTGGCAAAGTACAGAACCTTCTCGAGGTCCTTGGACTTGATGTCGAGCATACGGCTCATCGGGAAGCTCGTGGGGCTCTTGAAGTACCAGATGTGGGACACGGGAGCGGCGAGCTCGATATGGCCCATGCGGTCGCGACGCACCTTGGCCGAGGTGACCTCGACGCCGCAGCGCTCGCAGACGATGCCCTTAAAGCGGATGCCCTTGTACTTGCCGCAGGAGCACTCCCAGTCCTTGGCGGGACCGAAGATCTTCTCGCAGAACAGGCCGTCCTTCTCGGGCTTGAGGGTACGGTAATTGATGGTCTCCGGCTTCTTGACCTCACCGTGCGACCAGGAACGGATCTGGTCGGCGGAGGCAAGGGAGATCTTTACCGAGTCAAATTCAGTAGCTTCGAAATCTGCCACAGTCAACTACTCCTTATCAGTGGTCGTGGCGGCGACAGCCTCGGGTGCCTCGGCGGTCTCGGCATCCTGGGCCTCGACGTCGGGGTCAACGCCGGCGAGCGCAGCCAGGTCATCGAGGGCAGAGGTCTCCTCGGCGGTCACGGGGGCGGAGGCGTCCTCGTCGGCATCGTGCATGGGCTCGATATCCAGTGCGAGGGAACGGATCTCCTTGACGAGAACCTTGAAGGACTCGGGGATACCCGGAACCGGGACGTTCTCGCCCTTGACGATGGACTCGTAGGTCTTGACGCGGCCCACGGTATCGTCGGACTTGACGGTCAGGATCTCCTGCAGGACGTTGGAAGCACCGTATGCGTACAGTGCCCAAACTTCCATCTCGCCGAAGCGCTGGCCGCCGAACTGGGCCTTGCCACCCAGCGGCTGCTGAGTAACCAGGCTGTAAGGGCCAGTCGAACGGGCGTGGATCTTGTCGTCGACCATGTGACCAAGCTTGAGGATGTAGGACGTGCCCACGGTAATGGGCTCGCGGAACTCCTCGCCGGTGCGGCCGTCAAACAGGCGGGTCTTTCCGCGCTCGTCAAGCTGGGTGACAAACTCGGGGCGCATGTGATCGCCAAAGGCAGCGGTGGCCTTGTTGAGCATATTCTTGTTGGCACGACGGATGACCTCGGCGATCTCGTCCTCCTTGGCGCCGTCGAAGACGGGCGTCGCGGTAAAGAACGGACCGGGGACGTACTTGTCGGAATCGGCATCCTCGGTATCCCAACCGCAGGCAGCAGCCCAGCCAAGGTGGCACTCGAGCAGCTGGCCGACGTTCATACGCGAAGGAACGCCCAGCGGGTTGAGGATAACGTCGATCGGGGTACCGTCAGCCATGTAGGGCATGTCCTCGACCGGCAGAACGTTACAGATAACACCCTTGTTGCCGTGGCGGCCGGCAATCTTATCGCCCTGCTGGATCTTACGACGCTGGGCGACGTAGACGCGCACCTGCTCGTTGACGCCGGGGGCCAGGTCGTCGCCGTTCTCGCGGCTAAAGCGGACGACGTCGATGACGCGGCCGTAAGCGCCGTGAGGCATCTTAAGGGAAGTGTCGCGAACGTCGTGAGCCTTGGCACCGAAGATGGCGCGCAGCAGGCGCTCCTCGGCAGTCAGAGCGCTCTCGCCCTTAGGGGTAACCTTGCCGACCAGGATGTCGCCAGGGCCGACCTCAGCGCCGATGCGGATGATGCCGTCCTCGTCGAGGTTGGCAAGCATGTCCTCGGAGAGGTTCGGGATCTCGCGAGTGATCTCCTCGGGGCCGAGCTTGGTATCGCGGGCGTCGATCTCGTGACGGGTGATGTTGATGGTCGTCAGCAGGTCCTCGGCCACCAGGCGCTCGGACACGACGATACCGTCCTCGTAGTTGAAGCCTTCCCACGGCATGTAGGCCACGGTGAGGTTCTGGCCCAGTGCGAGCTCGCCGTGATCGGTCGAAGGACCGTCGGCCAGAGGCTCACCCTGCTCAACGGTGTCGCCGACGCGCACGAGCGGGCGGTGGTTGATGCAGGTGGACTGGTTGGAGCGCTGGTACTTGGCCAGGTGATACTCGTCCATGCCGCCGGCATGCTTGACGATAATCTTGGAGGCGTCGGCAAAGATGACCTCGCCGGCGTTCTTGGCCAGGGTGACCTCGCCAGAGTCCAGGGCGGCGCGACGCTCCATGCCGGTACCGACATAGGGAGCGGCGGGGTGAACCAGCGGCACGGCCTGACGCTGCATGTTGGCGCCCATGAGCGTACGCTTAGCGTCGTCGTGCTCGAGGAACGGGATCAGCGTGGCTGCGACGGAGAGCATCTGGCGCGGCGAGACGTCCATGTAGTCGACGTCCTCGACAGGCACGTCGGCGGGAGCGCCGAAGGAGCCGTCGAAGTCGCGGGTACGGGCGATCACGGAATGCGGACGGACGATCTTGCCCTCGGCATCGGTCGTGATGAACTCGTTGGTCTTGGGATCGAGCGGCGTGTTGGCCGGCGCGATAACGTGCTTCTCTTCCTCGTCAGCGGTCATCCAGTCGATCTGGTCGGTGGCAACGCCGTTCTCGACGCGGCGGAACGGGGCCTCGATGAAGCCATACTCGTTGACGCGGGCGTAGAGGGCAAGCGAGCCGATCAGGCCGATGTTGGGGCCTTCGGGGGTCTCGATCGGGCACATACGGCTGTAGTGCGAGTTGTGAACGTCGCGGACGGCCGTCGGCACGTTGGTGCGGCGGCTGGAGCCCGACTTGTGGCCGGCAAGACCGCCAGGGCCGAGTGCGGACAGACGGCGCTTGTGGGTCAGACCGGTCAGAGGGTTCGCCTGGTCCATGAACTGCGAGAGCTGCGAGGAACCGAAGAACTCCTTGATGGAGGCCACGATCGGGCGGATGTTGATGAGCGACTGCGGGGTAATCTCGTCGATGTCCTGGGAGCTCATGCGCTCACGGACGACGCGCTCCATACGGCTCATGCCGATACGGAACTGGTTGGCGACGAGCTCGCCGACGGTGCGGATACGGCGGTTGCCAAAGTGGTCGATGTCGTCAACCTTGAAGCCCTGCTCGCCGGCAGCGAGGGACAGAAGGTAGCGCAGCGTAGCGACGATATCCTCGTCGGTGAGCACCGTGACCTCTTCCTCGGTGGTGAGGTTGAGCTTCTTGTTGACCTTGTAGCGACCGACGCGGGCCAGGTCGTAGCGCTGCGGGTTGAAGAGCAGGCCCTCGAGCAGGCTGCGGGAAGCATCCACGGTGGGAGGCTCGCCCGGGCGCAGGCGACGGTAGATCTCGATAAGAGCATCCTCGCGGGTAAGGGCGGTATCGCGCTCGAGGGTGCGCTTGATCACATCGGAGTTGCCGAGCAGCTCGATGATGTCGTCGTTGGTGACGGCGATGCCAAGGGCGCGCAGGAACATCGTGGCGCTCTGCTTGCGCTTACGGTCGATGGAGACCATGAGCTGGTCGCGCTTATCGACCTCAAACTCAAGCCAGGCACCGCGGGACGGGATGATCTGAGCCTTGTAGATCTGCTTGCCCGAATCCATCTCGGAGCTGAAGTACACGCCCGGGGAACGGACGAGCTGCGAGACGACGATACGCTCGGTACCGTTGATGATGAAGGTGCCCTGATCGGTCATCATGGGGAAGTCGCCCATAAAGACGAGCTGCTCCTTGATCTCGCCGGTCTCCTTGTTGGTGAGACGGACGTCGGTCAGAAGCGGAGCCTGATAGGTCATATCCTTCTCGCGGCACTCCTCGACGGTATGCGCGGGGTCGCCAAACTGATGCTCGCCGAAAGTAACCTCGAGAACATGGTTCTGGCTCTGGATGGGGCTGGATTCCTTAAACGCCTCACGAAGGCCCTCGTCCTTAAAACGCTCAAAGGATTCCCTTTGAACAGAGATAAGGTTGGGGAGCTCCATGGCCTCCGGGATTTTCCCGAAGCTGACGCGCTTGCGCTCAGTGGCAGTGTATGCGTAGGTCACCAGGTTTTTCCTCCTTCACGGAAATGCTCGGTGGGTTGGCGAGGCATAGCTTCGCCAGTTATCGCAACCTAATAGTTTATCAGGTACCGACCGTTGGGCAAGAAAAGCCTTGACGCGATTGTGTTTTTGGAGTAGCAAAGTTTTTCGACAGAAAATACGCAGGTAGATGTGCGTATATCGAACATATGTTCATATATTTTCTGTGAACAGAGTTGCTGATGCGCGTCGCTGAATGGCGGAATGGCGGCGAAGGCTGATCGGGCGGAAACTGCGTCCCGTTTTGAGGCCTCAAACTGGGTCGTAGTTTCCGATTGAGCCCTGTTTGGGAAACTGTATCCCGTCCTGAGCCGATATTCTAGGATGCGCTTTCCGCTAGGGTCCTCAGCCGGAAAGCGCATCCCAGAATTCAACCAAATTGTGGGTCGCACTTTCCGGAGCTAAGCGGCAGTTCGCAAAAAAACGGGTGCAGACCGAAGTCCGCACCCGTAAGCGCTGTTTACTTGCGCATCAAGCCGCCGCGCTCGTCGATGGCGTCCCAGAAGGCGCCGGCAAAGCGAGGATCGCTTGCAGCCATGAGGGCGTTGGTGGCCATCCAGCCAGACGGGGTACCGGTGTCGTAGCCCGACAGAGGATCGATGACGACGGCGTACATAGCCTCGCGGTCGAGCGAGCGGGCCATGGCGTCAGTGAGCTGAATCTCGCCGCCCTTGCCGGCCTGCTGGTCGGCAAGCAGCTCCATGACCAGCGGGCTCAGCAGATAGCGTCCGACGATGTAAAGGTTAGAAGGCGCAGCCTCGGGAGCAGGCTTCTCCACCAAGCCGCCGATGCGCCACACGGCGCCAGGCTCGGCATCGCCAACGCCCTCAGCGCCCTCGAGGGAGCCCACGCGCTCGCCGGCGATAACGCCATAGCGGCTGACCTCCTCGGGAGCACACGCGGCAACAGCGATAACCGAAGCGCCGCCATGCTCCTTGGAGACGGCAAGCATCTTGTCGCAAATGTCATGGTTGGGCACAACATAGTCGCCCAGAAGAACCAGGAAGTTCTCCCCCGCCACAGCATCGGCCGCCGAGCGAATGGCATGGCCGAGACCCTTGGGCTCGTACTGATAGCGGAAGTCGACCGGCATACCGCCAGCGTGGGCGACGGCATCGGCATAGGCGTTCTTGCCGCGCTCGCGCAGCAGGTTCTCGAGCGAACGGTCGGGCTGGAAGTAGCTCAGCAGCTCGGGCTTACCGGGAGAGGTAACGATGATGGCGTCGTCGACCTCCTCGGGGTCGAGTGCCTCCTCAACGACATACTGAATGACCGGCTTGTCGAGCACCGGCAGCATCTCTTTGGGCGTGCACTTAGTGCCAGGCAGAAAACGCGTGCCTAGACCGGCGGCGGGGATGATTGCCTTCATATTATTCAAGGATCCTTTCGCAGGCGCAAAGCGCCCCAAGCGTGCGGCACGGCGGCCGCAGACCAAATTGCGATACCGAAGTATCTTACCGCCGGAGACATACGTCGCCGTAAGGCAAACGCAATTCTTCAGCAGGTCAACGCAAATTATTGCTCGAATGGTGCAATTTTATGCCCCAGCGGTAACGGGATTGGCACGGCGAAGACAGCAGTGTTCTGCGTGCCGAGCAATGGGAATGAGGGGCCAAAACAAAAAAGACGGGGCTCGCAATGCGAACCCCGTCTGCAAAGAAATCTGGCGAGAAAGCCTGATTACTTGAGGGTGACAGCAGCGCCAGCGGCCTCGAGCTTCTCCTTGGCAGCCTCGGCGTCCTCCTTCTTGGCGCCCTCGAGAACAGCCTTGGGAGCGCTCTCGACGACCTCCTTGGCCTCCTTCAGGCCAAGGTTGGTGAGCTCACGGACGGCCTTGATGACCTGGATCTTGTTGTCGCCGAAGCCCTCGAGCACGACGTCAAACTCGGTCTTCTCCTCGGCCTCAGCAGCGCCAGCAGCGGGAGCGGCGACAACAGCGGCAGGAGCAGCGGCGGAAACGCCGAAGGTGTCCTCGATAGCCTTAACGAGCTCGGAAGCCTCGAGAAGGGTCATTTCCTTAAGAGCATCGATGATCTCATCGGTGGTAAGCTTAGCCATTTCTAAGTCCTTTCGGTTTCCGTGTCTGTGCACGGAGATCAGTTAAAACACGGCGCGAATGCGCCAGGGGTGCGGCGTTGCCGCCGCGGGTGAAAACAGCGACTAGGCTGCCTTCTGCTCGGAGACCTGCTGGATCGAACGAGCGAGACCAGAGGAAACGCCGTTGACGCAGACAGCGATGTCGCGAGCGAAACCGGAGATGAGACCGGCGATCTGGCCGAGAAGCTGGTCCTTGGTGGGCAGCTCGGCGATAGCCTTAACATCATCAGCGGAAACGGCCTTGCCGTCGGAGATACCGCCCTTGATCTCAAGGACGCCCTTGGACTTAGCGGAGAAGTCCTTAAGGGTCTTAGCGGCCTCGACCGGCTCGGTCTCGTAGAACACATAAGCGACGGGGCCGGCGAGGATCTCGTCGAGCTCGGGCTGCTCCTGGTTCTTGAGAGCGATCTTGACCAGGTTGTTCTTGTAGACCTTCATCTCGGCGCCGCACTCGCGAAGCTGATGACGCAGCTCCTGAGCCTGCTTAACCGTCAGACCGTTGTAGTTGACGACGAACAGACCGGCATTCTCGGCGATACGGGACTCGATCTCTGCAACCTTGTCGATTTTGTACTGCTGGGGCATGAATTACACCTCCTCGAATTCTTTCCGGGCACGGTCCGCCACAAGGACGTGACGGGGGCATGTCCAAAAAGAAAGCCCCCGCGCTGCATGAGCGACGGGGGCGAGAAGACATATCTACTCGACCACCTCGGCTGGCGGGATATCCCATTGAGCTCGCGGGCAATGCCCGTTTGCACCGGCTGTCTCTGGCAGCGGATTCGTGCGTGAACCGAAAGTATTATGGCGGGGACCCCGGCTTCGGTCAACGGCAACCCTGGCTGCACACAATTCCACCATCTCGGTCGTGCCGCCAAAGGCCAGGCGCAAGCTTTTCGCTCGGTCAGGTCCTGGGCTCGCACGAAGAGCACATTTAGTGCTCTTCGGCTCGTGCGGAATCTACGAAAAGCTTGCGCCTGGCCTTTGGCGGCGCGACCTGTGTTGACTTTGGGGCGGCCAGGGTTGCCGTTGGCCGACGCGCCCCACTCACAATCCTTATGTCGGTGGGCTGATGTGTTGCATCCCTGAGGACTACAAAGTCGAAATGAAGGTGGACAGGCGGCGGAGGCCTTCGTCCAGATCTTGGTCGGAGACGCAGTAGCTTAAGCGGACGTGGCCTTCGGTGCCGAAGCAGTCTCCGGGGACTAGGGCTACGTTGGCTTCTTTGATGGCTTTGATGCAGAAGTCTTCGCTTGTTAGGCCGAATTGTTTGATGCTGGGGAAAGCGTAGAAGGCGCCGGCTGGTTCCACTACGTCGAGGCCCATGGTGTCTAAGGCTGCGAGCACGCGTTCGCGGCGAGCTCGGTAGACTTTGAGCATAGGGGTTGGGTCGACGGTCAGGGCTCGGGCTGCGGCGTCCATCTCAAAGGAGACGGCGCTCGATACTAAGTATTGGTGGGCCTTTGCGATCTCGGCGATGACGGGGGCTGCAGCTGCGAGCCAGCCCAAGCGCCAGCCGGTCATAGCCCATGGCTTGGAGAAGCTCTCGATGACCACCGTTTGCTCGCGTAGCTCCGGGTGGCGCTGGGCAAAGCGCTCATAGCCATCCACATAGACCAGGCGGTTATATACGTCGTCGCAGATTACGTAGATGCCCGCTTGCTCTGCCACGTGTGCCACGGCGTCGAGCGATGCCGCGTCGAGGATACAGCCCGTAGGATTGTTGGGCGTGCAGATGACGATGGCCTTAGTCGCCGGCGTCACGCAGGCGCGAAGCGCTTCCTCGTCAATCTGAAATTGCGCGGGCTCCGTATCCAAAAAGACCGCTTTGGCGTGGTTGGCCACGACGATGCTCTCGTACAGGCCAAAGGCCGGCGTGGGGATAATAACCTCGTCGCCGGGGTTGAGCATGGCCATAAATGTTGCCGACAGGGCCTCGGTCGCGCCGTCGGTCAGGATGACCTCGTCGGCCGAAAACGTAAGGCCCGCGTCTCCCATGTAGGTAGACAGCGCCTCGCGCAGGGCGGGACGGCCGTTGTTGGGCGGATAGTGCGTGTCACCGCGGCCCAGCGCGGCGGTCACCTCGGCGCCAATCACATCGGGCGTGGGAAAATCGGGCTCGCCAAGCGCAAGCGCGATGCACCCCGGGTGCTGGGCGGCGAGCGCGTTGATCCGGCGAATGCCGGAGGGCTTGAGCGTGGCAAGCGAGGTGTTCATGGGCAGTCGCATGGCATTCCTTTCGTAAGGGTTGCACTAGGATAGCGCGCCCGCGCGCCACCAGACGGTGTAACCTAAACGGAAACCAACCGGAAAGGAGATGGCATGGAGACGACCGCGCGCGGCGATGTACCAAAAACGCTGCAAACCATTGCATATATCAGTATTCCCGAGAGCGCCGATCTTGAGTTTTTGCTTTGGGACCTGCAGGATGCCATCGCCGCCTATGCTCAGCTTTCCGGCACCGCGCTCCCCCGTCCGGTCGATTTGGAGGCGGATGATGCCGGTGTAGTCGATGGCATGGTGTTCGCTGTTGATGATGCATTTGATGATGAGGCGATGATCGCTGTCGAGCAGATACTCGATCGCTTCGGGGATACAGAGACACGCGTCTATGTCGTCGTCCAGGCCCTGTCAAAAAACAACAAGCAGGCGGACGAAGTCCTCGACCACCTGTACCGGGCATGTATTCTACGCGACCTGCCATGGTGCGGTGGCGTTGTCATCTGCGCCGGCAGCGGTATTGCGGCGCTTCGCCACTCCCCGCGTATGGGCCTCTTACGCCGGCCATTTTCCGAAGCGATGGATAAGCTTGTAGGCGCCGTGCGCATGGGCTGCTCCATAGAGCATGCGCAGCTGCTTGGCGGCGGCGAGGCCGATAGCGTCGATGTCGACGGCATGGTGCGCGTCAAGCCCGCCGTGCCCGCACCAATCTGGCATGCCATCATCAAACGCCTCGGCGCCCATGCTCAATAAAGGATCTAGATTACCGTGTGGTCCAGTCAACTGCCTCGCGCCAGCGCTCGATAAGCCGCTCCAGGCGCCAGGCCGCGTTAGCGGGACTAGTTGACGGCAATACGACAGCGGACAGACCCGTCCGCTCCTGTAGATAGCGCTTATAGAGGCGCCCCGCCGTACCTCCGTTGCATACCACCCGCTCGATGGGCGCAGCTCCAGTGATGCGTTCGATATATGCCGGCACAGCGTTTTTGATGCTCGCGTCGCTCGACCCCTTAATGTCGCAGCTCTCGATCACATCCCACAGGGCCACGCCACCGTTCAGCAGCATGGATCGCTTGGCGGCAATAGAGGCGTCGAGCGTCGCGGGCTCGCCGCCCACCAAAGGGTCGCCCTCGTTGGGTGGTACAGGCACACCAAGGCATGCGGCCATCACGCGCCAAAAGCGATTCTGAGGGTTGCCGTAATAAAAGGCATTGGTGCGCGAAAGCACCGAGGGAAACGATCCCAGCACCAAAACGCGCGAGTGCTGGTCAAACACGGGCTCAAACCCATGCTCAATATGTTGATAGCCCTCGTCTGACGCCGCCATGACCTAGGCCCTCAACAGATAGCGCACCTCGTAGGGCGCAAGTTCAAGGGAGCCCGTCAGCTCGACCGTGGGTGCATCGTCGGCAAGTAGGTCGACGAAGGAGCCGTTGAGTTCGCCGGCTCCAAAGGTATAAGGCTCGTTCACGGCATTGACCGCCACGAGCACCGTCGCGTCGTCGCAGGCGCGCTCGAACAGCAGCTGCTTGTTCTGAATCATCACGTTGCGATACGCACCGTAGCTGAGAGCGCGTGCCGCCGCGTCATCGGCCGAGCGCAGGTGCGCAAGCTGTGTGATGAAGGCCGTCAGCTCGTTGGGCGCAGGCTCATCGAGCGCAGGGCGCAGCGCCCAGTCGCCATCGGGGCCGCCCTTTTCGCCAGCAATTCCCCACTCGCTGCCATAGTAGATGCACGGGATGCCCGGCATACCAAAGAGCATGCCATAGGCGGGACGCAGACAGGACTTGTCGGTGAGGATGCTCGCCAGGCGCGGTACGTCGTGGTTGTCGACAAACGACAGCAGGTGCTTGCCGCGGTAGATGCACCACGGGTCGCCGCCAAACTGACGGTGCAGCGAGTGGGCGATCTCGAACATGTTGATCGAGTTAAAGCTGGAGTACAGTCCCTTGTAACACTCGTAGTTGGTGCAGGAGTCGAGCATCTCGTCGTTGACGATCTGGTTGTAGTCGCCGTGGAGCGTCTCGCCGATCAGCACAAAGTCGGGCTTGAGCTCACGGGCAAAGGCGTGCAGGCGGCGCATAAAGTCGCGGTCGAGCATATAGGCGACGTCCAGGCGCAGACCGTCGACGCCAAAGACCTCGGCCCAACGGCGCACGGACTCGAGCAGGTAATCGACCACGGCGGGGTTTTGCAGGTTAAGCTTCACGAGCTCAAAATGGCCTTCCCAGCCCTCGTACCAAAAGCCGTCGCCGTAGCACGAGTCGCCGTCAAAGCTGATGTGGAACCAGTCCTTGTAGGGCGAGTCCCACTTGCGCTCCTGCACATCGCGGAAGGCCCAAAAGCCGCGACCGACGTGGTTGAAGACGGCGTCGAGCACCACACGGATGCCGTGGGCATGCAGCGTCTCGCACACGGCGGCAAAGTCGGCATCCCCACCCAGGCGACGGTCGATGTGGCGCAGGCTGCGCGTGTCGTAGCCATGGCTATCGGACTCGAGCGGTGGGTTGATGAGCACAGCGCCAATACCGAGTTTTTGCAGGTAGTCGGCCCATTGGGCGATTTTCATGATGGGGGCATCGGGGTTGGGCGCATCGTTGGCAGCCTGGGCAAGCTCATCCTCGGCAACGGGCGCGGCGTTTTCGCGCGGAGCTCCACAAAAGCCCAGCGGATAGATTTGATAGAACGTCGTCTCGTATGCCCACATAACAGCCTCCCGGTAAGCTCAACACAACGACATCCATTGTATGCCCGGCTTGCATCCTCTTCCCCAAAATAAGTTGCGGTGGAATAGTTCCTGCTTGGGCCTTTAGAGGCCTTAAACAGGAACTATTCCACCGCAACTGATGAGGAAACGTGATTAGGCGACGGGCTTGGCGCGGCGGATAGCCGGGAACATCACCGTGATGGCGAGGATGACGCCCACGACGGCAATCGCCCCGCCCACGGAGCCGATCCAGGCGATACCGGGGCCCGAAACCACGGCGCCGCCGATCGCGGTGCCCGTGCCAATACCCAGATTAAACAGGCCCGAGAAGATCGACATGGCGACAGCCGACGAATCCGCGGGCGTGTACTTGATAAGCTCGGCCTGAAATGCCACGTTAAAGGCCGTGGCGCAGCAGCCCCACAGCACGCAGACGGCAAGCACTGCTGCGAGCGACGATGCGGCCGAACCTATGAGTAGCAGGGCCGCTGGCACGCCGGAGAGCGTAATAGCCAAAAACGGGAAGCGGTGCCCGTCGAACAGGCGACCAAACAGCCAGCTGCCCACCAGACCGGAGCAGCCAAACGCCGTCAGCGTCATGGTAATGGCGCCCGCGTCGACGTGCGCGACCTGCGCCAGGAAGGGCTCGATATAGCTGTAGCCTGTGTAATAGCCGGTCGCCATAAAAACCGTGACCGCGTAGAGCGCGATGAGGAACGGGTTCTTGAGCAGCTCGGGCAGCTGTTTAACCGCAAACCGCTCACCCGCCGGCATGGCCGGGAACACCGCGGCCTGGTACACCACCGCGGCGGCAGAAAAGGCCCCGACCACGGCAAACGTCATGCGCCAGCCCACGGCCAGGCCGATGGCGCGGCCGATCGGCAGGCCAAAGATCTGTGCGATGGACGAGCCCGTGGCGATCATGCTGATGGCGAGCGCCCCGTGACGGGCGTCGACCAGGCGCGAGGCCATAATCGAGGCGACCGACCAGAACACGGCATGTGCGCAAGCGACCACCAGGCGTGCGCAGACTAAAATAGGATAGGTGGGCGCCACGGCGGACAGGAACTGACCCAGAGAGAACACGGCGAGCACGCCGAGCAGCATACGCTTGAACTCAAAGCGCGAGGCAAACACCATAAGCGGCAGCGACAGCAGCATGACGCCCCAGGCGTAGACCGAAATCATGATGCCTGCCTGGGCCTCGGTGAGCGAGAACGATACGGCAATATCAGTCAGAAGGCCGATGGGCATGAACTCCGATGTGTTGAACACGAACGCGCAGCAGGCGAGCCCGATAAGCGGGAGCCACTGCTTGAGCGAGATGCCATCTTGTCTTGCCTGAGTCATGTAGGAAACCTCTCCGATTGTCTTGGGCGGTGGGCGATTATAGCAATGAGAAGTCTATAAATGCGCAATAAAAGAATTCTTGGAAAACGATCGTTAACAGACGGCGCGCCAATTCCGCCTAGAAAGTAAGGTGTGCAGGAACTCAATGTCGAAAACGCGGCTTCATCTTCGGGCTATCGCGCCTGCTCGGATACGCACAAGGACACCCCCATGAGCACGTCAATTTCGAGCCAACTCGCAACCGCACAATGAACTAGCAAAAGCAGCATATAAGCAAACGCCCCATAATAAAGTCCCTCATGTACAAGCGACGTCACTGAAAGTGCCGACGGCAGCGCCGCACTCGAAACTACCCATCCGACAAGAACAGGGATAGCGCAACTTGCAACCAGATTCCATGTCACCAGCAGCATTGCGGGACGCGCGATTTCTCTGCAGGAGGAACGAAGTGCCGTGATCGAACGCATGACGTAGCGTGGTGCAAACCGAATGCCTCGTAGCCCCCTCTGCCCCACGTCCGCATCTTCAATTAACACGAATACGAACGACGCGGAAAGAAGCGTCACGATTACTGCCACCACCAGCGAGCACAACACCCCGAGCTGACTGCTCGCAAGCGAGGCAAAGACTACAATTGCCGATAAAATCAAGTGAACCAAATAAATTAGCAGCGCCCCAGAAATCTGGAGGGGAACCGTCGAGGCTAAGAGGTAAACCGAAGGGGTTCGAGCCGGTTGCAGCGTCTCTTTGGACCGGTCGACGGCAAAAAACGAAAAAGCCACATTCGATAGAAGCAGGTTTAAAAAGGCTGCGACCACAGTGCAAATAAGCGTAATGGACGGATTGATATAGGCGAGCTCAGTTGCAACGTTTGATACACCAAGTTGAAGCGCGCTCATAACAAACAAGGGGATATATAACGCCATCGTGCAGCCACTCCGGCATCCCTTCGCCCGATCGCCCGATTCCAGAAAGACATTGAAGTTCTCTCGCAAGTTCACTCTATACCCGTTTTCTTACTAGGCAGGGCGAACGGGCGCCAATATAAACGCCGGTCCGCCCATCCAAAATTTCTAGTTTTAACGTCCAGACTAGTCTGTCCAGCCGTCGATGTAGTCGCGGTTAAGCTCAAAGTACTGCGCGGCGATATCTTTCGCCAAGGAGTACGAATTAACGAGCGGGTGCATCGCGAGGCCCTCGACAATGTCGCGCTTCGATCGGTTAACGATGCCACGCGCCACGGTGCGCTCGTAGTACTTGACGCGACGAATCAATTCGAGGTTTCCCGCGGGCACAGAATCGGCTTCGACGCGATGCGGTACGCAGCCATCGGTGGAGATATCGCACGTTGACTCAATGACATCTGTATCGAGAAGACCGGGGATGGCGCCATTGTTGGGGGTGCACAGGATCATCTGCTGCGTCTTGCCAGAGCGGGCAATATCCATGAAACGGAGCGCGACACCTGCGTATCCGCCAGCATCTTTGCCGTACACGTCAAACGTCCACGGCTTGTCGCGATGAATACCTGTCTCGGCCGCCATGTAGTTGTTTTCTCGCATTCCATACCACTTCTCAAAGCACGCGAGGCCTTTTTCGAAGTCGTTCTCAATATCGATAGATGCAAGCTCGCTCGTCATTTCTCGATTAATTTCTTCGATTAGTTCGCCGCGCGTCTGGGGCGAAGAGAGAACGTTGGCAACGGCGCGCTCGCGATAGTAGAAATAGTATAAGTACTCATTTGGCACGCTTTCGCGATTTAGGACGAGGTCCTTCTCGAAGAACCTAAGATCTGTATGAGCATATGCCCCGTCGTCGTGGATCAAGTCGGGCATGATGTCCTCGCCGTCAACCGTCACATTGCGGAAGAACGAGAGGTGATTGAGTCCATAGCACTCGCCCTGAACCGATGCAGGATCAACGCCTTTATACTCGGCAAACTGATGCAACATGCCCGAGGGGGCATCGCAAATGCCATATGTAAAATCATAGCCCATATCACGTAGGGCCTGAGATACGACGCCAGCGGGATTAGTAAAGTTAAACACCTTGACGTCCGGCTTTGCGTACTTCTTGATCAACTCGCAATACGAAGCAAGCGCAGGGATGGAACGCATGGCAAAAGACACGCCGGCTGCGCCAGTCGTCTCTTGGCCAAGAACCCCATGTGAAAGGGCAATGCGCTCATCGCGAACGCGCATATGGTCCCCTCCGACGCGAATCGTCGTGATCACGTAATCGGCGTCCTTAACGGCCTCGACTGCATCGCCCGTCAGTGAAAAATTAAGCGCGGGGCAAAGCATGCCCGAGACATGGGCGGCAAGGCCACCGTAGATGCGCAGCTTCTCGGGATCATTGTCCATAAACACAAGTTCGTCGATTCCAAGCGATGACGCCTGCTGGGCTATGCTCTTTGCCAAAAACATGGAGCGGACGCCACCGCCGCCTATGACCGTAAGTTTCATATCGAAACCCCCAATTAGCACATTCAATATTGCATGGTTCGCCTGTGTTTGGATATTGTATCCAGCATGGAGGGCCGCTTCCCGCCCCGGCTGCAAGGCGGGAAAGGAATTCCCCAAGGAGTTATTATTTACGCAACGGAAGCGGCCACACACGTCCGGCGGGAAGGGGCACCGATGGTTGATAAAAAGCAGATTTCCAAGCTCTACTCAGCCGCAAAGCTATCCGAAACCGAGCAAAGCGTACTCGAATACCTGCTCAACAATATCGACACCCTCGATGATATTGGTATAAAACCCGTCGCTATGGCATGCTTTACCAGCATGACGACAGTCATCAGGCTTTCGAAAAAGCTCGGCTACCGTGGCTACCGCGAAATGATGTACGATCTCAAGCACCTTCATCATGTCTCCCGCGAAATGAATCAATCACTCAAAGACAGTAGCGTCCACTTCGTATGCCACACCGGAGATGTAGACGTATTCATCGCCGCCCTGCATCGCAACAGAATGATCGGAGTAAACGGAGAGGGCTTCTCACGCATCGTTGCGCAGTACATGGCGACCAAGCTCGTTGGACTTGGCTTTTTGGCCGTCATACAGGACTTCCTAGAAACCGATCAGTTTGTCGAATCCAACCGAAATACGCTCAGCTGCATGATGCTCATATCCAAATCGGGCCAGACAGAAGCCATCCTGGAAACCGCAAGGGCATGCCACGACGCGGGCATTACGACCCTCGCGTTTACCTGCAACGAAGACAGCGAGCTCGCCAAGACGGCAGACGCGATCTTTACGATACACGACGATCACCCAATGGACCTTAAGAACGTTAAGCCTAACTGCTTTACCGGAAGTTGTATTCTCGCATTCGAAGAACTATTGAGTATCTGCCTTGACAATCTAAAACAAGAAGGCTTGGCCCCCTAAATCATGCGATAGGAAGCCAAGCCCTGGAATTGCGCTATGCAATTGCAAACCACTTGCGCGTTTTACTCGTCACCGAGAACGTCGTGCACCTCAGAAGCGACTTCGCCGACACGAGGACCGTAAATGACCTGGATTGCCTTGTCGCTCAGGCGGATAACGCCCATAGCTTCAAGATTCTTGGTGAACACCTCGTCGTCTGCAACCTTAGAACCATCCTTGACAATCACGCGAAGACGTGAGATGCAGTTGTCAAGATCATCAATGTTGTCGGCTCCACCAAGCGCTTCGACAATGCCAACAGCAAGCGCGCTGTCCTTGGTCGCATGGCCCTGGACTGCCTTCTTGGGAGTGCTACCAGACTCGCCCTTTGCCTCAGCGGCCTTTGCCTCGAACTCGGCTCTGCTGTTGATCAACTCAATATCGTCACCATCATCTCGACCGGGCGTCTTGATATCGAACTTAGTAATAAAGAACCGGAAGAGGAAGAAAGCTGCCAGGAAAAAGGCGGGAAGCAGAATAAGGTACGGAAGCAGATTAAGCTTCTCGGGGCGGAATAAGAATGGGATCAGGTCCTTGATATTTCCCTGGTACACCGAAACGCCCATTGCCTCCGAGAGAACTTCACCCAGTCCAGAAAGCGGAGCATAAACGCCAAAGTAGAGCCAGGGGGCGGCAAACAGGAACGTAAAGAGAATCGGCTCCGTAACGCCAAAGAAAACAGTCGAAATCACTGTGGGGATTAAAAGACCGGCAACCTTCTTACGGTTCTGGGGCTTGGCACAAGACCACATAGCAAGAGCGATACCCGGGAACAATGCGTAATCGTTAATGCCATAGCCAGCCATGAAAGCCCTAACCAAGAGCTTGTCGCTGCTGGGAGAAGCGAGCTGTGCAAGCTGAATGGCGCTATTGCCCACCACGCGCGTTCCATCGACGACCATGGAGCCGCCAAGCTCAGTCCAATACATGGGCGTCTCGAGCAGCGGATGCAAGCCAAACGGCACAAGGCTCTCGAGCACCCAGCGATAGACAAACGTACCGAACAGACCGGAGCCTTTCACGAACGTCGCAATACCCGAAAAGCATCCACCGATGACGGGCCAGACGAAGTACATGATGCCGCCCAGGATGCCACCGGCGATCAGCGATACAATGGGGACCGTTCGACTACCCGCAAAAAACGCTAGCGCCGTTGGAAGCTTGGTCTTGTAAAAACGGCCGGTGATCCAGGCGACCAGGCAGCCCACGATAATGCCGCCAAAGACACCAGAGCTGTAGCCAAAAAAGCCGAGCGAGGTAGTGTAGAGTGCGGACTGCTCACTCGCCTGAATGGACGTAAGGCCGACGGCCTGAAGAGCTTCCACCGTTGTATTGTCGGCAGCCAAGCCAGCTGCTCCAAGCAGAATCTCAACCGTCTTGAGCATGGTGAGATAACAAACAAGGGCAGAAAAGGCAGCCCAGCCCTTCTCTTTGCGAGACAAGGAGAAGGCGCAGCCGACGGCAAACAAAACACCGAGGTTTCCAATGATTACCTCGCCGAGACCCTTAAATACCGAGAAGAACGTAAAGAGCGGCGAAGCGGCATACCAATCCCAATTAACGCCAAGGGACACAAGGGTCAGTTCGGTCGTAAAAACGCTACCGATACCCAAAAAGAGACCGGAAATGGCAATGAGCGTAATCGGAACGAGCATTGCCTTTCCGAACGATTGGAATTTTTCTTTCATCAATTCCCTCCTCAATGATCCTCTATAAACGACTATCGCGCCCCACGTCCCCACACAGGCGAAACGGAAGACATGTTCGGCAATAGAAGCAAGGTGATTGTAGAAAGGGGTACACAAAATGCGCATCGACATCGCGCAATACGGTTAAATCGACCGACGATTGCAAGTATTTACGAATCCGTAAACGGCAGCAAATCGGCAGCGAACGGCAATCTGCAGCGTAGGACAGTCCCCGCGGGCCGACAATTGCCGGAATTTTGGCTCATATTTATTGAATTGTTGCTCGCCCAAAAGCGCGGAGCATCAACGCACCCCTAAGCCAACCCCAGCAATATGCCCGCCGAATGCACGACAAACGCCACGATCCAGGCGACCGTCACCTGAAACGCGAACACGGCAACGGCATAGCGCGCGCCCAACTCGCTCTTGACGGCACCGATTGCCGCCACGCAGGGCGGGTACAGCAGCGTAAAGACCAAGAACACGTAGGCGGTAAACGGCGAAAACATGGTCGACAGCGCCGCGGGTGACGTTGCATCCAAAAGCACGGTGAGGGTCGAGATGACGCTCTCCTTGGCGATAAGTCCGGTGACGAGCGCCGTGGATGCACGCCAGTCGCCAAAGCCAAGCGGTGCCAACGCCGGCGCGATGATGCTACCCAGACCGGCAAGTAGACTCTGCGACTGATCGGCGACCACATTAAAGCGGATGTCAAACGTCTGGAGGAACCAGATGACCACGGTGGCGGCAAAGATGATGGTAAAGGCCTTGGTAATAAAGTCCTTGGCCTTATCCCACGCCAGCATCACCGTCGTCTTGATGCTCGGCAGGCGGTAATTGGGAAGCTCCATGATAAACGGCACCGGGTCGCCCTTAAATGCCGTGCGGTTGAGCACCAAAGCCGCGATGCAACCGACCGCAATGCCAATCAGATAGAGCGAGACCATGGCTGGGACCGTCGCCTGCGGGAAGAATGCTCCGCACAGCAAGCCGTAAACCGGCAACTTGGCCGAGCAGCTCATGAACGGCGTGAGCATGACCGTCATCTTGCGATCATGCTCGGATGGGAGTGTACGGGTCGACATGATAGCCGGCACGGTGCAGCCAAAACCGACGAGCATGGGCACAAAGCTGCGGCCCGACAGTCCAAAGCGACGCAGCACCTTATCCATGACAAAGGCCACGCGCGCCATGTAGCCGGAGTCTTCCAGAATGGAGAGGAACAAGAAGAGCACGACGATAATCGGCAGGAAGGTCAGCACGCTGCCCACGCCCGTAAGCACGCCGTCGACAGCCAGCGAGCGCACCACGTCGTTGGTTCCAAACGCCTTGAGACCCGCATCGGCCGAGGCGATGATGGCAGCGATGCCGTCCTCCATAAGTCCCTGCAACGCCGCGCCGATCACGCCAAACGTCAGCCAAAAGACGAGGCCCATGATCACCAGAAACGCCGGGATGGCCGTGTAGCGACCCGTCAGGATGCGGTCGATCTTAACGGAGCGCACGTGCTCGCGGCTCTCGTGCGGCTTCACCACGCAGCGCCCGCACACGTCGCCGATAAAGCTAAAGCGCATATCGGCCAGCGCGGACAGGCGGTCGGTGCCAGCCTCGCCCTCCATCTGGGTAATGATGTGCTCGATAGCGTCAAGTTCGTTGCGATCCAGGTGAAGTGCCTCGGTCACCAGCTCGTCGCCCTCAACCAGCTTGGTCGCCGCAAAACGCACCGGAATGCGGGCCGTCACGGCATGGTCCTCGATCAGGTTGGCAATGCCGTGGATGCAGCGATGCAGCGCACCGCCGTCCGGGCCATCGGGCGCGCAGAAGTCCAGGCGACCCGGGCGCTCGCGGAACCGCGCCACATGCAGAGCGTGATCCACCAGCTCGCCGATACCCTCGTTGCGGGCAGCGCTAATGGGGACAACAGGCACGCCCAACAGGCTCTCGAGCAGGTTGACGTCCACGGCGCCGCCGTTGGCCGTCACCTCGTCCATCATGTTGAGCGCGATGACCATGGGGCAGTCGAGCTCCATAAGCTGCAGCGTCAGGTAGAGGTTGCGCTCGATATTGGTAGCATCGATGATGTCGATGATGGCGTCGGGATGCTCGTCAAGGATAAATTGACGGCTGACAATCTCCTCGCCCGTGTACGGCGACAACGAATAAATACCGGGCAGGTCGGTAACGCTCGCCTCGGGGTGGTTACGGACAGTACCGTCCTTGCGGTCGACCGTCACGCCGGGAAAGTTACCAACATGTTGGTTGGAACCCGTCAGCTGGTTGAACAGCGTGGTCTTGCCGCAATTTTGGTTGCCGGCGAGGGCAAAGTGCAGCGGCGCGCCCTCGGGCACGGCCGTTTTTGCCGCGCGGGGCGAATACGTCCCCTCACCGAGCGCCGGGTGCTCCGTCGTGCCGATTGCGGCGTTAACGCGCGGGCTCGTATCGGTGTCGTGAATACCCACGAGCTCAATGCGAGCAGCATCGTCTTTGCGCAGCGTCAACTCGTAGCCACGCAGGCGAATCTCGAGCGGGTCGCCCATGGGGGCGTACTTCATCATGGTGACTTCGGTGCCCGGCGTTAAGCCCATGTCCAAAATATGCTGTCGGAGTGCCTGATCGTCCGATGCCACCGATGCGACAACGGCGTCCTTTCCAATCTCGAGTGTATCGAGCTTCACGTCCGTGTTCCTCCCCCGACGCCCACAGGGCGTTGCATTTATGTTCACCATTGCTAACCGTTTGCCATGGCTAACCAATTTTAACCATGCATGATAGCGCGAACATGCAGCGACGTTCAATCAACAGATTGTTGCAATGGGGACAGATCGCTTTGCCCAATAGATGCGATGCGGAACAACCAGGCGCGGGAGGGGATTCCGGGACACGGTTTCCCAGACGGCACCCTTTCGGAAACCGCACCCCACTATTCAGGCGAATTCCGGGATGCAGTTTCCCGATGGGGGCTCCTGGGGAAACTGCATCCCACTCCGAAACGCTAAAACGGGATGGGCTTTCCGACTGAGGTCTCTAGCGGAAACTGCGTCCCGGAATAGGCGCTCAGACTGGGACGTATTTTCCCGATCGAGCCCCTCGGGGAAACTGCGACCCGGAATCTGTGCCCGAAACGGGACGTGGTTTCCCCGAGGACCGAAACAGCCGCCCGCCCCTCGTCAAAATCATCCGCTTTCCTCCGTTGTATGCGGATCATCCAAGGAGTGTCCCAGAGTGCCGGCAATAGGAACGTCCCCAGCTGCCGGCAGCATTTCACCGTAACTGCAAAAACCCGCGCAGGCAACCGTAGTCACCTGCGCGGGTTTAGTGGGCGCTCACAAAGGTACGTTACAGAGGCCCACGTCAGTTATGGATTACCGAACGGCACCGGCACGCGATGCCTCAGTCGGCTTACCAAGCGATGAAGCTTACCGCAGTCCTAGACAATCGGCGCAATGCCGGCAAAGTGCAGATACAGCGAAATGATTGCTACGACAATGACCACCGCTGCAATCAGCTTGTCGTGCAGATGCGGAAGCACCGGCTTACCGCGACCTCGCTCGCCCAGCATATAGACGGGAATGGCCGGAGCAAAAAGAATCGTCGTGATCATAACGCCCTGAAGACCCGTCGACCACACCAGGAACAATGTGTAGATGAAGCCGAGCGTACCGAAGAAGCGGGCTTTGCCGACGCTGGGCGCATGCGGCCCGTCCAGACGCTCGTTCTTCCAGCCAATCACCATGTAATAGGCAGCCGAGCAGACATACGGAACCAGAATCGTGTTGACTGCGCAGCTATAGAAGAACTGGTAGGTGCTCGCCGCCACATACGACACGATCAAGAAGAGCTGCGTGATGCCGGAGCTCACAAGAACCGTTACCACCGGGGCGTCGTGCTTGTTCGTCTTGGCAAACGCCAGAGGGAAGGATCCCTGGCGCGCCGCCTCGAACGGCGTCTCGGACGCAATGATGACATAGCCCAGCAGCGCGCCGACCAGCGAAAGGATAACGCCAAGGTTTACGATGGCAGCGCCAACCGGACCGATTGCGCACTCGAGAATTCCCGCCATGGAGGGCGTTGCGAGCTGCGCCATCTCCTCGCGCGGCATAATGCCGAGTGACAGCATCGAGATGATCAGATACAGCGTAAATACAGCCGCAAATCCGAGCGCCGTCGAGCGGCCGACGTCACGCACGTACTTTGCACGGCCCGAGATAACGACAGCGCCCTCGATGCCCGTGAAGACCCAGACAAGGGCGATCATGGTCGAGACAACCTGCTCGCCAAAGCCAGGACCAGCCGGCTCTCCCCAGAAGTTGTCCATAAAGATATCGACGTTGAACTTACCCAGGAGCACGATGCTCAGCACAAAGAGCCCCAGCGGCACCAGCTTCGCCAACGTGACGATAGTGTTAATGCCCGCAGCCTCCTTAACGCCACGAAGCACAAGGACGGTAAGGAACCACAAAAACACGCTGGCGCAGACGATGGAAAGCAGGTTGTTACCCGCGCCAAACGCAGGGAAGAAATAGCCCAGCGCGCTAAACAGCAAGAGCGCAAAGCTCACGTTGGAAAGACATGCGCTGATCCAGTAACCCCAGGCGGAGTTGAATCCAATGTAATCGCCAAAACCGGCCGCAGCGTATGCATAGATGCCGCCGGTCAGGTCGGGACGAGCCTGAGACAAACCGTTGAACACCATCATCAGCGCAAAGACGCCGATAAAGCAAATTCCCCACGAGACGATAACCGCACCGGTATTTGCCCCGCCTGCTGCCATATCGCCGGCAAGCGAAAAGATACCGCCACAAATACTGGCGGTAATGACCATCATGGTCAGACGAAAGAGATCGAGGCCATTAGGGTCGATAATCTCGTCGTTTTGAACTTTAGAGGCCATTGTATGTGCACCCCCTTCATCATGTGATCGAACGAAAGATGACCCGGACGTCCCGAATCGGGTGCCGGGCCATCGGTCAAGCGATCATCAGACTGTTACAGCTATCGCGTTAGAAGCGCAGCGACAGGCAAGAAAGGCCGCCGTCGACCTTGCGATACTCGGAGGTATCGACGACGAGCGTCTTGTAGCCCAGATCCTGCACGGCCTTGAGCACGGTCGGATAGCCCTCGGCGACGATGACCGTACCGTTGACCCAGATGCAGTTGGCGCCGTAAGCCTCGTCCTCGGGCACGACGATCTTGTTGTACTGGGCAAAGTCGGGTTTATCGATAAACTCACCGGAAACGAGCATGTTGTTGTCCTCGATGTAGTTGACGCCCGTCTTGAGGTGTAGGACCTCCTCCAGCGGAACCTCGGAACCCTCGAGACCCCAGCCCTCGAGAATCTCACAGAACTGGCGGATGCCCTCTTCGTTGGTGCGAGCGGAGCGACCGACGTAGAAATGGTCGCCGACCATCATGACGTCGCCGCCGTCGAGCGTACCCGGAGAAACGATGTGCTTGACATGCTCGTCGTCAAAGAAGCGACGGACGGCTGGTTCGATCTCGTCCTTCTCGCCGTTGCGGCTGTCGGCACCGGGGTTGGTAATGATGGCGCCGCAGCGAGTGATGACGGCCGGATCCTCGACAAAGCAGCTGTCGGGATACTGCTCGAGCGCCGGCAGCACCGACACGTCAACGCCGCACTGCTCGAGCGCATGCTCGTAATCGTAGTGCTCCTCGATGGCACGCTCGTAGATGGGCTGGCCAAGCTCGGGGGCACTCGTGATGCCATTGCTCAGGGACTTGCCGGGACGACGGATGATGACGTGGCTGAACTTGGTCATGATGATCCTCCTTGGATCTCTTAGCAGAGAGCGGGACTTCTTTGCGCCCGCCTTCCTTTCGATGGCTTTATCTTAAGGCGGTTTTCCTATTTTGTATATTGTATACAATCCTGAACGGTAGGTATTCATCGGTAAGCGTATTCTCACCTATCGGCGCAAAGTAGCGCGATTTAACTGGTCGTTCTATAATTCAACTGAGCTATTCAAGCGAAACGTATTTAATTTTGAAAATATACAGTTGAGGAACACAAGCTCATGGAAACGCTCAGAAGACCCTTGAAGGATCATGTATACGACTATATTTCGAGCCGCATAGATGCCGGCGAGCTTTCGGCTGGCGACCGCGTGAGCGAGCAAGCGATCTGCGATGCCATGGGCGTGTCGCGCACGCCGGTTCGCGAGGCGCTCATTCAGCTGGCAAGCGATGGCTACCTGGACAATCTCCCCCGTCGCGGATTCCGTGTCCGTGGGTTCGATCAACAAAACGCCGTTGAAGTCTTTGAGATTATGGGGCCGCTCGATGGGCAGGCGGCATACCTCGCCTGTCCCCTCCTGACCAAAGAGGACATCATGCAGCTGAAGTTTTTGGTTGGGTCCATGGACCTTGCGATCCAAGGCGGTCTTATCCGAAAGTACGACGACATTCAGCGAGACTTTCATCTGACGTACTTCAACCGCTGCGGCAACGATCGTCTACGCGATATGATTGCGCAGCTCGAGCGCTGCTTTATCAAACGCGATTACGAGACTGTCGATCAAGAGACGGCGTGCAAGCTGCTCGATAAAGCCAATGCCGAACATGCCCATATTCTTGAACTGTTCGAAGCGCGGGACGCGGCGGGCGTGCGCGATTACGTACGCGATGTCCATTGGAACACGGAGAACGCCCAGTTCACCGTTTGGTAGGAAAGCAGCGGGCGGTAGCGGACCAATTCTTGGCACCGCCGCTCAAAATGATTCATTTCCCTCCGTCACCAAGGGATCATTGGTGCAATGGGAGCAGGTTACTTTGCGCCAATAAGTAGGATGCGGAGCAACCAAACGGCGGGACTCCGGGCCGCAGCTTCTCAAACGACACCCTTCCGGAAACCGTGTCCCACTATCCGGGCGAATTCTGGGATGCAGCTTCCCAATGGGGCCCCTTGGGGAAATCGCATCCCGGAATTCACGCCCGAAACGGGATGCGTTTTCCGGTTGAGGCATCTTGCGGAAAATGCATCCCAGAATCGTCGCTCAGACCGGGACGCATTTTCCCGATCGACCCTCTGCGGGAAACTGTATCCCACCTTGAGGGGCAAAACTGGGACGCGGTTTCCGGCCCAGGCATCAAAACGAAGTTGCGATGGAATAGTTCCTGTTTGGGGCTTTAACCAGCAAAAACAGGAACTATTTCACCGCAAGTTATGAGGAACGGGATGGGGCTGGCCCTCTTACTCTTACAGATGGCGCTCCAGGAAGCGGAAGGCTAGGCGAATCCAAGGGCGGACTGCCACCTGCTTGTCCTCGTTGTCGACCGCGGTATTGGCATTGCCGAGCGAAAGGCCGTGACCGCCTTGGTCAAAGACGTGCATCTCGCAAGCGACGCCCTCCTCGGCCATGCGCTGAGCAAACGGATAGACCTGCGCGATCGGCGCCGTTTTGTCATCGGACACGCCCCACACAAAGGTCGGCGGCATCTGGCGCGAAACATGCGTGGTAGGGCAGATATCGGCCAGGTGCTCTTCGGTGGCCTCGCCACCCGTCACCATCGACAGGTAGTCGTTGAGCAAATCGCGCCCCGTCTTGCCACCTGTCTTGGGCACGCGCAAGTCGATGCGCGGGTCGCGCGTCTGCATGTCGCGGACATAGGCAAAGTCGAGCAATGGATATCCCAGCACCACGGCATCGGGACGAATGTCGTCCGGACGCGCCCCGGCAAGTGCCGCGAAGGGACCGGTCTTCCACTGCGTTGCCAGCGAGGCGCAAATCATGCCGCCCGCCGAAAAGCCCACAACGCACACGCGCTTGGGATCGACATGCCACTCGTCGGCATTCGCACGAACCGTGGCGACCATCTTGGCAAGATCTGCCTGGGGGTGCGGAAAGCTCACGTCACCCGTGCCACTCGTGACATAGTTGAGAACAAAGGCCTGGTACCCGTGATCCAAAAAGGCAAACGCCACCGGATCCTGCTCATGCGGGGCGATGTGCGTAAACGCGCCTCCGCCGCAGATGATCACTGCCGGGCGACGACCATTGGGCTTGCCGGGCAGCGGTTCGGCCCCCATATAGGTAAACGTCGCCGGATATTCCTCGGTCGGCTCCTCGCCCCACAGCGCATGGCTCTCGACGATCATATATGCTCCCTTCGCGCGATTCGTGCGCACGTTATGTATCGCCTTCAAGCGTACCCCACTTGGACGCACGGCATCGAAACGTATCCGCAATAAGTTTCCCTTCAACTGATATATCACATAATCCCAGCTCAGGGCCGTCGTTGAGCAGCGTAAAATAGAGACGCTGACCGAGCCGGTAAACACACACGAAACGTTTCCGGCAAAACTACGCGTGCGCCACATGCGCACTTGATACGTTGGAGGCATCTATGGGTCTGCTCGATTCGCTCAAGTCCACGTTCAACTCGTCGGGCGAGGCGTCCGTACCGCCCGCAGCAAGCTTCGCCACCCGCGAAGGCGTCATCTACGCTCCCGTTAACGGTGTGCTCGTCAATCTAAACGAGATTCCCGACGAGACCATCGCCTCGGGTATGCTCGGCCAGGGCTACGGCATCGAGCCCATCACCGGCACCATCTATGCTCCCGCTAACGGCCGCATCGGCGCCACCACCGTCACCAACCACTCTATTGGCATGATCACCGAGGACGGCCTTCGCGTGTTCATCCATGTCGGCCTGGGCACCGTACAAATGAACGGCAAGGGTTTTGCCCGCTTTGTCGAGATGGGCGATGTGGTCAAGGCAGGCCAGCCGCTCATCAGTTTCGACCGCGATGCCATTAAGGCCGCTGGCCACGAGGACATCGTGACCGTCATCATCTCCGAGCTCGATCGTCTTAAGAGCATCGACCATGTCGGCGAGTCTGGAACGCTTATCGGCGGCAACCCGCTCGTCAAGCTGGGCGACCCGCTGCTGGTGGCTAAGACCAAGTAACGAGTCCTGCGCCGTACAGCCAATAGGCAACACGCCAAGCGCCCACGACCATCTGGCCGCGGGCGCTTTTCGTTTGAAAACCGTCCCGTCAATACCTTATCTGTATAGCCCAAATGAGCCGAGCTGCTAGAATATCGAACTATATGGATAACTATCATTCAACCGCTATGGGAGGATATGTGAACCGCACCAAAATCGCGCAGCTCTATGCCGATGCCGAGTCGCTCGGCGGCAAGACCGTCACTGTCGCCGGCTGGGTCAAGTCCGTCCGCGACATGAAGAACTTTGGCTTCGTCACGCTCAACGACGGCAGCTGCTTCCGCGACCTGCAGGTCGTCATGAACCGCGAGACGCTCGGCAACTACGACGAGATCGCCCACCAAAACGTCTCGGCTGCACTCATTTGTACCGGCACCGTCAAGCTGACCCCCGATGCGCCCCAGCCTTTCGAGCTTTCTGCCACCTCCATCGAGGTCGAGGGCACGAGCGCCCCGGACTACCCGCTGCAGAAGAAGCGCGCAACCGTCGAGTTCCTGCGTACCCAGCAGCACCTGCGCCCGCGCACCAACCTGTTCCGCGCCGTGTTCCGCATCCGCTCTGTCGCGGCTGCCGCCATCCACCGCTTCTTCCAGGAGCAGGGCTTTGTCTACGTCAACACCCCCATCATCACCACGAGTGACTGCGAGGGCGCCGGCGAGATGTTCCGCGTGACCACGCTCGACCCCAAAAATCCGCCTCTCACCGCGTCCGGAGAGGTCGACTGGAGCCAGGACTTCTTTGGCAAGCATGCAAGCCTTACCGTGTCCGGCCAGCTCAATGCCGAGAACTTTGCCATGGCCTTTGGCGACGTGTACACCTTTGGCCCCACCTTCCGCGCCGAAAACTCCAACACCACGCGCCACGCCGCCGAGTTTTGGATGATTGAGCCCGAGATGGCCTTTGCCGACCTGAACGACTACATGGATAACGCCGAGGCCATGCTCAAGTACGTTCTTAAGGACGTTATGGCCACTTGCCCCGACGAGCTCAACATGCTCAACAAGTTTGTGGACAAGGGCCTGATCGAGCGCCTGAACCACGTGGCCAACTCCGACTTTGCCCGCGTCACCTACACCGAGGCCGTCGAGATCCTGGAGCAGGCCGTCGCCGCCGGTCACAAGTTTGACTATCCTGTCAGCTGGGGCATTGACCTGCAGACCGAGCACGAGCGCTTCCTGACCGAGGAGCACTTTAAGCGCCCGACCTTCGTGACCGACTACCCGGCCGAGATCAAGGCCTTCTACATGCGCATGAACGACGACGGCAAGACCGTCGCCGCCGCCGACTGCCTGGTTCCCGGTATCGGCGAGATTATCGGCGGCTCCCAGCGCGAGGAGCGCCTGGATCTGCTCGAGGCCCGCATCAAGGACCTTGGCATGGCCCCCGAGCAGTACAAGTACTACCTTGACCTGCGCCGCTATGGCTCCTGCAAGCACGCCGGCTATGGTCTGGGCTTCGAGCGTTTGGTCATGTACCTGACGGGCGTGGGCAACATCCGCGACGTCCTTCCGCACCCCCGCACCGTGGGCAACGCCGATTTCTAATCGCCACAGCTCCGTCCCGCGCGTTACAGCGTGTCGCACCAGCGCCTCTCGGCAAGCCGAGGGGCGCTTTTTCAACAGTATCCGTCAAGCTTTTGTCAAGCTTTTGGTCAGCTGATCAGGGCTGTTGAAAACTCGACCCGCCGCTTGCCGACGACTACCGACCACCCAGAGTGCCCTGTGCCCCTAAGCAAACCCCGTGTCCTAGGCTCCGTAGCGTCATCACCCAAAAACGGAAAGGACGTGAACGCAATGGCCAAACCCGCTGTTGAGAACTACGAGGCCACGACCAGGGGTGCTGCTTCCATGGCAGCCTATCGCGCTGTGCGCATCCTGCAACTCTTAAGCGAGCATACCGGTGAGGACAAAGCGCTTCCTCCCGATGAGCTGATCGAGCGCCTCGCCCATCCCGACGACCCCGCTCGCATGCCCATCTCGGCAGCGCGGCGCAGTATCCATACCGCGATTTCCGCCCTGCGACATGCCGGATACGAGATTGAGTACAAGCGCGGCGCGGGTTACCGACTTCTCACCCGACCGCTCTCCGACGAGGAAATCATTCGACTCCATGGCATGGTCATGCGCAACCGCTCCACACCCATCGCGACCAGGAAAAGCATAGCGCGCCATCTGGTCGCCATGGCAAGCGCCGACGTTCGCGGCTATCTCGATACGTCCGAGCCGGCACCAAGCGCAGAAGGCAAACCCGCCAAGACCACGCGACCGCCCGCCAAACGCATCGATACCTGCGAGCTCATCGAGCGGGCCATCGACCACGGAACCACGGTGAGCTTTGACATTTCAAGCGTCACGACACATGACAAGATCGAAGTGACGCGGATGACCGTTCGGCCTTTTGCCATCAAACAGCGAGACGGCGTCTCGTATCTGCTGGGAACGGTCGTCGACGGGCACGGCTCCGACGACACCCTACGCACCGTCGAGGTCGGCCGCATGAGAAACGTTAGCACACGCCTGCTCGACGGCAAGAAGCTCTTTGCCGCGCTGGACGAGGGGGAGCGGCCCGCGCCCGCCGCCTAAGTCTTGCCGTTGCCCGCCAAATCCCCCGCCGTCCATCCGGTTCAGTATTAAAAAACCCGACAGGTTGTTGAAAAAATGGGCATCGGCGCTACTATAGACCCACTTGCACTTTGTTTGAGTGCAGTGTTTCCAGCAATTTCTATACTGGGGGTAATGACATGAACGACATCACCATCAGCCGCAGGAGCCTTCTGGTCTCCGCCGGCCTGCTCGCACTGGCCCCGCTCGCCGGATGCGGCGGCAACTCTGGTTCCGGCTCTGCAGCCGCCGGTTCCGACTACACCATCGGCGTTCTGCAGCTCACTGAGCACTCCGCGCTCGACGCCGCCAACGACGGCTTTGTCAAGGCCATCAAGAAGAGCGGACTCAAGGTCAAGATCGACCAGAAGAACGCCCAGAACGACCAGTCCACGTGTAAGTCCATCGCCGACAAGTTTGTGGGCGACAACGTCAACTTGATCTACGCCATCGCCACGCCTGCCGCACAGGCTGCCGCCGGCGCCACGGCCGATATCCCCATCGTAGGCTGCGCCATCACCGACTACGCCGCCTCCGGCCTGGTCCAGGACAACGACAAGCCCGGCACCAACGTCACCGGCGCCTCCGACCTCACCCCGGTCGCCGAGCAGCTCGAGATGATGCAGAAGGTCCTGCCCGACGTTAAAAAGGTCGGTCTGCTCTACTGCACCGCCGAGTCCAACTCCGACGTCCAGATCAAGGCCGCCAAGAAGGAACTCGACAAGCTGGGCCTGGAGTACACCGATTTCACCGTCTCGAGCTCCAACGAGATCCAGTCTGTCGTCGAGTCTGCCGTAGGCAAGGTCGACGCGCTCTACTCCCCCACTGACAACACTATCGCCGCGGGCGCTTCGCAGGTCGGTCAGATCTGCAAGGAGAACAAGCTTCCCTTTGTGACCGGCGAGGAGGGCATGTGCATGGCCGGCGGCCTGTTCACCCTTTCCATCAACTATGAGGACCTGGGCTACGCCGCGGGCGAGATGGCCGTTAAGATTCTGAAGGGCGAGGCCAAGCCCGAGGATATGCCGATCAAGCACCTCTCGAGCAAGGATCTGGTCGTCGTCAAGAACGACGAGATGGCCGAGGCCCTGGGCATCGACCTTTCCGCTCTAGACGAGTAGCGCCATGCGCGGTAACGCAGCTAGGCACGCGCTTGCGCCATAGCTGTGTTATTCAATATCTGAGTCATTGGGGCGAACGCTAAAGACCGGCGTTCGCCCTGCTTGTTTTTGGTAAAACAAAATGTCCGTCCGCTGCTCTTTTATGCATTGGTACCGCTATTATGGAAAATCACGTGTCCACCCTATCCTAGGAGGTATGAAGCATGCTCATTGCATTGCAGGGCGCCGTTTCGCAGGGTGTCCTCTGGGGCATTATGGTGCTTGGCGTGTTTATCACGTTCCGCCTGCTCGACATCCCCGATATGACCTGCGACGGCAGCTTTGCCCTCGGCGGCTGCGTCTGCGCCGTGCTCATCGTCAACAACAATGCCGACCCGTTGCTCGCCGTTTTGGCCGGCATGTGCGCCGGCGCCATTGCGGGCGCGGTCACGGGCATTCTGACCACCGTCTTTGAGATTCCCGCGATCCTCGCCGGAATCCTCACCCAGATCAGCCTGTGGTCCATCAACCTGCGCATCATGGGCAAATCCAACACGCCCATCCTTGCCAAGGGCACCGTGTTCTCGGCCGTCAGCAATATGACGGGCCTGCCGCAGTCCACCGTTGCCATCATCCTGGGCATCTTGCTCGCCGTGGCTATCGTTGCCATCCTGTATTGGTTCTTTGGCACCGAGATCGGCTCGGCGCTGCGCGCCACCGGCAACAACGAGTACATGATCCGTGCCCTGGGCGTCAACACCAACTCCACTAAGATGATCGCCCTCGTGCTCTCCAACGCCCTCATTGGCCTTTCGGGCGCGCTCATCTGCCAGAGCCAGAAGTACGCCGACATTGGCATGGGCACCGGCGCCATCGTTATCGGTCTCGCCGCCATTGTTATCGGCGAGGTGCTCGGCCGCCTGCTGCCCGGCGGTCTCACGCAGTTTAGCGTCCGTCTTGCCTCCGCCGTCTTTGGCTCCGTGGTGTACTTCCTCATCCGCGCCATCGTGCTGCAGCTGGGCATGGACGCCAACGACATGAAGCTGCTCTCCGCCGTGATTGTCGCCGTGGCCCTATGCGTGCCCGTGGTTTGGGAGCGCTATAAGCTCCGCAGCTCCTACACGAAGGGGGATGAGGCAGATGCTTAAGCTCTCGCACGTCAAGAAGACCTTTAACAAGGGCACCGTCACCGAAAAGCGCGCTCTTACCGGCGTCGACCTTACCCTCAACGATGGCGACTTTGTAACCGTGATTGGCGGCAACGGCGCCGGCAAGTCCACGCTGCTCAACATGATCGCCGGCGTGTATCCGCTCGATTCGGGCGTTATCGAGCTCGACGGCACCGATATCTCGCGTCTGAGCGAGTCGCAGCGTGCCAAGTACCTGGGCCGCGTGTTCCAGGACCCCATGCGCGGCACCGCAGCCGACATGCAAATTGCCGAGAACCTGGCACTCGCCAAGCGTCGCGGCCAGCGTCGCGGCCTTTCGTGGGGCGTCACCAAGGCCGAGAAGGACGAGTACGTCAAGCTGCTCAAGCGTCTGGACCTTGGTCTGGACACGCGCCTCAACGCCAAGGTCGGCCTGCTCTCGGGCGGCCAGCGCCAGGCACTCACCCTGCTCATGGCCACGCTCACCAAGCCGCGCCTGCTGCTGCTCGACGAGCATACCGCGGCACTCGACCCCAAGACGGCCTCTAAGGTGCTCAATCTGACCGAGGAGATCGTCGACGAGAACCACCTGACCACGCTCATGGTCACGCATAACATGAACGACGCTATCCGTCTGGGCAATCGCCTGATCATGATGCACGAGGGCCACGTAATCTACGACGTGGCGGGCGATGAGAAGAAATCGCTCACCGTGACCGACTTGCTTCAGAAGTTCGAGGAGGTCTCGGGCGGCGAGCTCGCCAACGACCGCATGCTGCTGAGCTAAACCTACCAAAAAGGGACAGGTTGATTTTGGCAGGTTTTATCTGCGCAGACGTCAAAACCGCCGCAAAGGGACAGACACCTTTGCGGCGGTTTTTGTTAAAGAGTAAGGAGGCCGCCATGAAAAGACTCCCCCGCCTTGCGTTAGCTGCCGCGTTGTTTGCTGGCGCGCTCACAGGCATCCCAAGCCTCGCTTTCGCGGGGAACCTGCCCGCCGCTATTGACGGCTCCGTGGCCGTCATGCACACCAATGATATCCACGGCAGCTACAAGTACAGCTACAACCCAAGCAAGGGTACCGGCACTGTCGGCTTTGACGGACTGGCGGTTCTCTATAGCGCTCAAGGCAGTGCCCCCGATCTTTTGCTCGATGCGGGCGATACCTTCCACGGGCAGTCCTTCGCCACTATGAGCGAGGGCAAAAGCATCGCCGAGCTCATGGACACCTTTTATGCGAACGGCTACGACGCGACCACGCCGGGCAACCACGACTGGAGCTACGGCGCGGACAAGCTCCGCACCATGACCGGCTACAGCACCACCGGCACGCCCTTCGCCATGCTCTGCGCAAACGCGAAGTCTACGATCGGCGTATGGAGCTCGAGCATCACCAAGACGCTCGACCGTACCTGGGAGGACAGCGAAGATCACTCCACATTCGACTACAAAATCAAGGTCGGCGTCGTGGGTGCCATGGATGAGTCGCTGGGATTCTCACTGCGCGAGGGCCTTGTCCAGGACACGTCGTTCTCGGATGCGGCAGCCGCCATCAATGCCGAGGCCAAGCGACTGCGCGAGGATGAGGGCTGCAACGTTATCGTCTGCATCGCGCACACGCTCAACGCCAAGGCCTTTGCTGCAAGGCTCGTTGGGGTCGATGCACTGGTCGCGGGCCACGAGCACATCAACTTAGACGAAAACGTGACGGGGGCCGACGGCAAGCCGGTCCGCGTCGTCGAGGCGGGCAGCGCCTTTGCCGAGGTCGGCCTGCTTTCCATTCCGTACAAGTACGACACGAATGGCACCGTGACGACCGACGATGACACGGTCACGATCCCCGCAGACGACAGCGACGAGAAGCTCTACACCGCCAAGAACGTCAACGACCTTTTGGCAGACCCCGACAAGGGCGCCTTCTACCAGAGTCAACTCGATGAGGTTCGCAATAACAAAATCAAGCCACTCGACGACGCCTTTAAAATCGAGTCGAACAAAGTGATCGGCACATCCGCCACTGACTATTTCTACGGCGAAGACGCCGCGGGTACGCATGGCTGGGAGATGGTGCGCACCACCGATTTGCGTCCCAGCAAAGCGAGCGACACCACCAAGGCCCAGACCATCGGGCATGTGATCTGCGGCTCTTATCTTGCCCTGACGGGGGCAGACCTCGCCATCGAAAACGCGGGCGGCATCCGCGGCGGCATCGCGGCGGGCGATGTGACCGCCGGCAACGTCATCGCCATCTCGCCTTATGGCAACACCGTGGAGACCTGGACCATGACCGGTGCAAACTTCCTCGCAGCGCTTGAGCACTCACTGCAGATCAGCGACGATTGCAATCACAGCTACGAGCTTCAGCAAGCCTACGTGGCAGCCGGCCATACCGAGCAGGAGGCGCAAGACAAGTACAAGTGGCGCGATGACTCTGGCAGCGTTCTCTCCTTTGGCGGCATTAACGTGACGATTGATTGGACGCAGCCCGAAGGCAAGCGCATTGTGAGCGCCACACTCACCAAGGATGGCAGCGCGCTCGACCCCGCCAAGAACTACGCCGTCGCCACCAACAACTACATCATTACCAACACGACCGACTTTCCCACCTTTGCAAAAGCTAAGAAGTGCGCCGAGTGGAGTACGTGCGAGGCAGCGCTGAGGGCACTGATCGGGCAGGACGACTGGGAGAACAAGATGGCCTCGCTCGCGGGCACCATCAGCTTTGGCTCCGCCGAGAGCCCCGCACCCCATCCGACCCCAACGCCTGAGCCCTCATCCAACCCCGGCACGACGACCACGCAGATCACCACCAAGAAGACGGCCGGTAAGCTTGCCGCAACGGGAGACCGTACGCTGACCGTGGTCGGTGCATGCCTCATCGGCGGCGTCATCGTCATCATGCTCGGCATTATCTGGAAGCGCCGCCGCTAAGCTACACCGCCGGGCCTTGCAGCCCCGCCGTACAAACCTTATATCGAGCGCAAAAGCCCGTCCGTTTTGATCGGACGGGCTTTTTGGTGGGTATCATGGTTGAACGATCTTGAGGAGGTTTTCCCTACATGGAATTGTTTGAGCCGATTCTTCATTTCTTTGAGCAGCGGTGGGTCCACAACATCATCTGGGCTGGTATCTTGGCGATAGGCACCGCCGTCGCCGCCAAAGTCGTTTCCAAGACGCTGCGTCACCTGCTCAACCGCGACGATAACCCGCTTCCGGCATCGAGTATCTTCATCAACATTGCGCGCGCCGTCATCTGGATGATCGGCGGCAGTTTTATCCTCGACAACTGCTTTGGCATTAACGCAAACGCGCTCGTCGCCGCTCTTGGCGTCGGCGGCATTGCCATCTCGCTCGGCTTTCAGGACACGCTGTCGAACCTTATCGGCGGCATGCAGGTGACCTTTATGGGCATCATCAAGCCCGGCGACAATATCGAGGTCGGCGGCGTGTCGGGCGTGGTACAGGACATCACCTGGCGCCACACGACCATCGAGGATGCCTACGGGCAGACCATCATTGTGCCCAACTCCAACATCTCCAAGGACACGCTCGTGCATCTGATGCCCTTTGGACGTGTGGCCGTGCCCGTTGCCGTAAAGGACACGTCTAAATGGGCTTCCCTTGACGCGCTGGCAGACGAGCTGACCAGCGCCACCAAGGCCGCCGTGCTTCCCATCTCGGGCTTTGACCAGGAGCCCTACGTGCTCTTTAGCGAAATCGGCGACTTTGGCATCAAGGGCAAGATCATCTTTATCGTCAGTGACGACAGCACCACACTCACCGCTGCCGACGCCTGCATCCGCGCTATCGCTCCCATCATCGCCTAAAGCACCACAAAGGGGACAGTGAACTGCCTCCCATTTCCTTGACATCGGAAAATGGGAGGTTTTCATTCGTGGTACCATAGTTCATACAGTTGTTTAAACGACTAAGGGAGCAAACTATGGAAGAGGCCTACCGTCAAGCACGCAAGCGCGGCGAGCAAGGACGTCGACGCGCCATTAGCCAAAGCGATCATCCATACCTTACGGACCTCGACAGTTTGGTTGCCCAGCTCCCCCTAGGTCAGCGAGAGAATGTCGGCCTGCGGGATATTCCGCTCGAAATGGTTGTCGGCACGGTTACCAAGGGCCGTCAGTCCGCCTTTTCATGCAACTTTATGCCCCTGCTGCCGTTTAGCACCGAGTTCGCCCGCAAGTGGTCCAACCTCTACGACATTCAGGTAACCGAGGGCTATCGCGACCCCATCATCGTCACCGAGTTCATGCATCGGTTCTATGTCCAGGAGGGCAACAAACGCGTCAGTGTCCTCAAATTCCTGGACGCCCCGACGGTTTCGGCTAGGGTGACCCGTCTCTATCCCGGCAAATGGGATTCCGTCGAAAGCCGCCTGTACGGAGAGTTCTGCGCGTTTTGGCGCGTCTGCCCCCTATACGAGATCGAGTTCTCGCGCGAAGGAAGCTACGAAACGCTCGCCAAGATGCTCGGTCAGAACCTTATCGAAAAATGGCCCCAGAAAAAGGTCGATTACCTGCGCCACACCTTCCTACTCTTTAAGCGCGCCTACCTTCGCGCGGGCGGCGACCACCTGGACATTACGCCCGCCGACGCCATGCTCGTCTACCTCAATGTGTACAACCAGGACCGCCTGCTGGATACGCCGACAGATATCGTCGTAAACCGCCTGTGCAAGATCTGGCGCGAGCTGGTCATCGCCGGGAAAAGTGATGAGGACAAGGTCGATCTTGTCGAAGCGCCGAACGTCGATGAGGAGGAGTCGCCCGCCAAGTCCACCTCCGGTATGCTCAACTTCTTTATGGGCAAGACCGTCTATTCGGCGGCCAACCCCCTGCGCATCGCCTTTATCCATGAATTCACCTGTGCGACGTCGAGCTGGGACAGCCTGCACGACCAAGGGCGTCAGTATCTCGATGAGCACTTTGGAGGTATCGTGCGCACCGAGGCGTTTGAGGACTGTCACGATCCGGACGTGTTCTACGCCGCCGTGGAAACGGCTGTCAAACATGGAGCAAACGTCATCTTCTCGACCTCGCACCGCCTGATGGAATACACGCTCAGGGCTGCCGTTGAATATCCCCGGGTTCGGTTCCTTAACTGCTCCATCGGCCTTCCCCACCAAAGCGTCCGTTCGTACTTTGGCAAGATGTACGAAGCCAAGTTTCTCCTGGGCGCCCTTGCCGCCAGCATGGCGGACAACCACCGCATCGGTTACCACGCGTCGGTCTTCGCCTCGGGTGCACTCAGCGAGATCAACGCCTTTGCGATTGGTGCCTCGCTGCTCGACCCCCGTGCGCAAATTATCCTGACCTGGGGCGATGTGCCCGCCGGAGGCCTTGCCGAAGCCATGTGCCGCGAAGGCGTGAGCGTCATGACCGGCGCCGACATGTCAAAGTCGCTCGAAGACCCCACGGCCTACGGACTCCACCGCCTGGTCGATGGCAAGGTTGCCGGCATTGCCATGCCGGTATGGAACTGGGGCCGATACTACGAGCTTATCGTGCGAAGTCTACTGCATGGCACCTGGGACGAGACCAGTGACGACAGCCAGGTTCGCGCCGTCAACTACTGGTATGGCATGAGCTCGGGCGTTATCGATATTCGCTACGCTCCGGGTCTGCCCTATCAGACGCGCAAGCTTGTTCAGCTCCTCCGCAATGGCATCGTCGAGGGCTCCATCAATCCATTTGGCGGCGAGCTCCATAGCCAAGACGGCGTGGTGCAGATTGAGGGCTTTCCCCCACTGCCGAGCACGCAAATCGTCGAGATGGACTGGCTGGCAGACAACGTGGTGGGCACCATTCCGCAGCCTGACGATGAGCCGAAGGTCCGTGCTCTATGAAAATCCTTGCCATAGCCGATACCGAAGAGCGATGCCTGTGGGAGTGCTTTCGCAAGGAACGCTTTGAGGGTGTCGACCTAATTTTGTCCGCTGGCGATCTGGACCCGGACTATCTTGAGTTTTTGGTCACGGTCATCAACAGACCGCTCATCTACGTGCGTGGCAATCACGATGACCGCTACGCGCGTCATGCACCGGGCGGCTGCATCTGTGTCGAAGACACCGTGTACGTGTATCGCGGCGTCCGCATTGCGGGGCTTGGCGGCTCCATGCGCTATCGAGATGGCGCTAACATGTACACCGAGCGCGAGATGGCCAAGCGCATGCGTAAGCTGTCCCGCAAAGTGAGGATGGTCGGCGGCTGCGACATCTTGCTCACCCATGCGCCCGCCGCCGGCATGGGCGATCTGGACGATCTGCCACATCGGGGATTCGAATGCTTTAACACAGCGCTCGAGACATGGAATCCCGACTACATGGTGCACGGGCATGTGCACCAATGCTATGTTCGCGACTTTCAACGCGAACGCCAGCACGCATGCGGGACGACGATTATCAACGCCTGCGGCTATACGCAGCTTGAGCTGGACGAGGCGCGCTACCCCATCCGTGGCTGGCAGGCAGCCTGGCTCAATTCGCAAACCATGCGCCGCGAGCTCAAGCGCCACGAGGCAATCGAGTCCTCAACCGCCAGAACCCCCTGGTAACCACCACAAAGGGGACAAGCACCTTTGTGGTGGTTCCGGACATCTCGACGCTACAGCGCGGCGATGACCTTATCGCCCATCTGGGTCGTGCCGAGGATCTTATCGGCAGGGGTACTGGCATCGGCAATGTCGCGGGTACGCCAGCCTTCGTCAAGCACACGTGCCACGGCATTTTCGATCCAAGCAGCCTGCCCACCCATGTCGAGCGCGTACGTGAGCAGCATTGCCGCCGACAGGATCTGCGCGAGCGGGTTAGCGATACCGAGCCCCGCGATGTCGGGCGCGCTGCCGGCGCTCGGCTCAAACAGCGACACGCCATCGCCCAGCGAAGCCGAGGCAAGCATGCCGAGCGATCCGGTAATCTGCGCCGCCTCGTCGGAGAGAATGTCGCCGAACATGTTCTCCGTAACTACGACGTCAAAGTCGGCCGGTCGGTTAATGAGCTGCATGGCGGCGTTGTCGACGAGCAGGTCCTCAAGCTCTACATCTGGATACTCCTCGTCATGCACGCGATGCACGACCTCACGCCACATGCGGCTCGTCTCCAATACATTGCGCTTGTCCACGCTTGTCACCTTGCCGCGGCGCTTGCGAGCTGCCTCGAACGCCTGGCGGGCGATGCGCTCAACTTCGTACTCGCGGTACTCCATTACGTCAACCGCGCGCTGGCCAGCCACACCGTCGGTGCCCGCACCGCCCTCGTCATAAAAGCGCTCGTGCTTGCCAAAGTAAATGCCACCGGTAAGTTCGCGGACAAGTACCATGTCAACGCCCTTGATGACTTCGGGACGAAGCGTCGATGCGCTGGCAAGTGCGTCGTAGATTTTTACGGGGCGAAGGTTGGTATAGAGGCCGAGTTCTTTGCGGATACGCAGCAAGCCTTGCTCGGGGCGCGGGGCCGCCGGATCGGTCGAATCCCACTTTGGGCCACCGACGGATGCCAACAGCACGGCGTCCGACGCCTTTGCCGCCACAAGGGTTTCATCGGGCAGCGGATTGCCGCACGCATCGATCGCCGCGCCACCAATCAGGTGATCCTCAAAGGCAAACTCTACGCCAGCGCGCTTGCCCACGGCAGCCAGCACCTTCTTACCCTCGGTAATAACCTCGGGCCCAATGCCGTCACCAGGAAGACAGCAGATCTTATAGGTCTTCTTCACGTTGCAGCTCCAGCTTTCGCTACTCGGCCCGTTTGCAAACGGATTATCCAGCTTGACCGTCATAATCGCTTACGCCTCCTGACCCTTTGCCGCGACAATCTTGGCACGCGTGCGCGCAACCAAACCGCCGGCCTCGATAATCTCGGCAATAAATGGCGGGAACGGCTCAGCTGTAAAAGTCTCGCCAGTACGCTCGTTGGTGATGACACCCGCATCGGTATCGACCTTCACGGTATCGCCGGCACAAATCGCATCGACAGCTTCGGGGCACTCCATAATGGGCAGGCCCACGTTAATGGCATTGCGATAGAAGATGCGTGCGAAGCTCTTGGCAATAACACACGACACCCCTGCAGCCTTAATGGCAACCGGGGCATGCTCACGCGAAGAACCGCAACCAAAGTTCTCCTCAGCCACAATGATGTCACCAGGCCTCACGGCAGAGGCAAACGCGGGATCAATATCCTCCATAGCATGCGCCGCCAAGTGCGCATGATCCGACGAGTTCAAATACCGAGCAGGAATAATCACATCAGTATCAACGTCACGACCATATCGAAAAACCGAACCTTCAAAGTTCATATCATTCTCCGTTCAAAAATGGAATGCGGGGGATTTGATATTTACTTACTTACTCGGACAGTCCTGCTCGCACGGAGAGCACATTAAGTGCTCTCCGGCTCGTGCGGAACTCGACGCAAGCAAATATCAAATCCCTCGTTCGCGTTTCGGCTACAAAAAAGCTAATGGAAAGTTAGCGTTCGCCTTCGGCGAACAAAAAAGTGCCAGGACTGTCCGCAGTAGCGAGCAAAGGTCGAAGGACCCCGTAGCCCCTACAGGTCAGACGGCAAGCATATGTGCCCCGCCACGGCAGAAGCAGCCGCCACGGCCGGCGAGGCCAGATAGACCTCGGACGTGGGGTCGCCCATACGGCCGACAAAGTTGCGGTTGGTCGTAGAAACGCAACGCTCCCCCGCCGCCAAGATGCCCATGTAGCCGCCCAGGCACGGACCGCACGTGGGCGTGGAGAACACACAGTTGGCATCTAGGAAAATGTCGGTCAATCCCTCCTTCATGCACTGGCGGAAGACCGCCTGGGTCGCCGGAATCACGATGCAACGCAGCCCGTCGGCAACCTTATGGCCGCGCATGACTTCGGCCGCAGCACGCATATCCTCGATACGTCCGTTGGTGCACGAGCCGATTACCGCCTGGTCGATCATGATGTGACGGCTCTCGCTCACCGGATGGGTGTTGCTGGGCAGATGCGGCCACGATACACACGGCTTAATGTCGGCCGCGTCAATGGCAATAACCTGGGCATACTCGGCGTCTGGATCGGCGTGATACTCAACGTAATCACGTTCGCAGCGCCCCTTGAGCCAGGCGCGGGCAACATCATCGACCTCGATAATGCCCGCCTTGCCGCCCGCTTCGATCGCCATGTTCGAAATTGTCATGCGACCTTCCATCGACAGGCCCTCGATGGTGCTGCCGGCAAACTCCATGGCCTGGTACAGGGCACCGTCCACGCCGATCATGCCGATAATGTGCAGGATGATGTCCTTGGCGGTGGCACCGTCCTCAAGCTCGCCATTAATCTCAAAGCGAATCGTCGGCGGCACCTTAAACCATGCGCGCCCCGTGGCAATGCCCACGCCGGCGTCTGTTGAGCCCACACCGGTCGAAAACGCACCCAAGGCGCCATACGTGCAGGTATGCGAGTCGGCACCGATAATCAGATCGCCCGGGACCACCACGCCGCGCTCGGGCAGCAGGGCATGCTCAATGCCCGCGCAGCCTTGCTCGTAATAGTGCGTCACATGCTGCTCGTGCGCAAAATCTCGCATCTTTTTGGTCTGCTCGGCGCTCTTGATGTCCTTGTTGGGCGCATAGTGATCGGGCACCAGGCAAACGCGATCGCGATCAAATACCTCGGTGGCACCCAGCTCGCGAAAGACATCGATCGCGATAGGCGCGGTAATGTCGTTGGCGAGCACAATGTCCAGGTCGCATTCGACCAGCTGGCCCGGCTTTACCTCATCCAGGCCTGCGTGTGCCGCCAAAATTTTCTCTGCTACGGTCATGGGACGTGCCATGTGATTCCCCTCTCAAGCGGGCTTTGCCCTGCCGAATATCGTTACTTGCCCGCCTTGGAACGGTTGGTCTGAATCATGCGGTTAATAGCGTTGATGTAAGTCTTGGCCGAGCTCACGATAATGTCGGTATCCGCGCCGCGGCCGGTGTAAATCTTTCCATCCTCGGCGGTGATGCGCACCGTCACCTCACCGATGGCGTCGATACCACGCGTAATGGCCTTAACGTTGAACTCCGTCAGCTCGCCATGGGCAGAGATGGCCTTGTCGACCGCCTTGTAGGCCGCATCAACCGGACCAGTACCCGTCGAGCAAACTACCCGTGTCGCGCCATTCTCGTCCGTGATGGTTGCCGTGGCCGTAGGAATAAGCGGGTCGCCGCAGGAAACTTGAAGCGCGTCGAGGGTGTAGATCGCCTTGACCTCGCGCTGGCGCTCCTGAATCATCGACTCCAGGTCCTCGTCAAATACTTCCTTCTTTTGATCTGCAATCTCCAAGAAGCGCTGATAGATCGACTCGAATTCCTCATCGCCAAACGTATAACCCAGCTCGGCGAGACGATGGCGCAGTGCCGCATGGCCCGAACGTGCCGAAAGGATAATCTCGGATCCCGCTGCACCCACGTCCTTGGGATCGATAATCTCGTAGGTGTCACGCGCCTTGAGCACGCCATCCTGGTGAATGCCCGAGCTGTGTGCAAACGCATTAGCACCCACAATGGACTTGTTGGGCTGCACGTTGATACCAGTGATTGAACTGACGAGCTTAGATGCGCGCGTGAGCTCGGTCGTCACGATATCGGTATGTGCATCCAGATCCTGCTCGTGCATCCTCATGGCCATGACGACCTCCTCGAGCGCCGTGTTGCCCGCGCGCTCGCCCAAGCCGTTGATGGTGCACTCGATCTGCGTCGCGCCATTGCGGACCGCCTCGAGTGCAAGGGCTGTGGCCATGCCCAAATCGTTATGCGTGTGGACCGAAATCGTAACGTCCTCGATGCCGGCCACGCGCTCGCGCAGATCGCGAATACGAGCACCAAACTCCCAAGGCATGTTATAGCCCGTGGTGTCCGGAATATTCACGACCGTAGCGCCGGCCTTGATCGCTGCCTCGATAATGCAGACCAGGAACTCCTGATCGGAGCGGCCCGCATCCTCGGCATAAAACTCGACATCGTCGACAAACTTACGAGCGTGCTTTACAGCGTGAACGGCACGCTCGATAGCCTCGTCTTCGGTCATATGGAGCTTGTCGCGCAAATGGCTGGGACTCACACCCAGACCGGTATGGATACGGGGCCTCTGAGCCGTCTTGAGGGCTTCTGCGGCCACTTCGATATCCTTATCGACCGCACGGGTGAGACCGCATACCGTGCACCGGTCACCCGCGATCTTGCCAATCTCCTGTACGGAACGATAATCACCGGGGCTCGAAATAGGAAATCCAGCCTCGATCACGTCGACATTCATACGTACCAGCTGGCGTGCAATAACGAGCTTTTCCTCGGTATTCATGCTGGCGCCGGGAGACTGCTCCCCGTCACGAAGCGTTGTGTCAAAGATTGCGATTTTGCGGCTCATGATTTCCTCCTGACAGGCTAAAGATACAGATGGCTTTCAGGAGAGATGGAGTGCCTCAAGATAGAATAATACCCGTGTCGCTCATCACGCCCAAAAGCGGCGGAAGATAGCGCACCCGGGTACAACTAATCGTTATAGCGAAATTACAACCCTAGCGCGCTATCTAATCTAGTAGCGCTAGGCCTAGGAGCTGCTGTTTGTTATAGAACATGTCTGGCTCCTTTCAGCCTCGGGTAATCACTACACTAGGCTAAAGTGTAACACAGGCAAAACGACGCGCAACGGAGATTTTGAACCAAAACCACCACAAAGGCGCCTATCTCCTTCGTGTTGGTTTTGGCCCGAAATAGCAAGGAACCCGGTCCTGCACGAGACAGAACCAGGTTCCTTTAGCAATGCTTGCTTTGCTCAGGCAGTAACTAGAAGTTACTCAGCCAGGAAGTCACGCTGGACAGCGGGATCGACCTTGACGCCAGGGCCCATGGTGGAAGACACAGAGATGGACTTGACGTACTTGCCCTTAGCAGAAGAGGGCTTGACGCGCAGGATCTCGGTGTACAGGGCAGCGTAGTTCTCAACGAGCTGCTGCTCAGAGAAGGACTTCTTGCCCAGGGGCACGTGGCAGATGCCATAACGGTCGGCGCGATACTCAACGCGGCCGGCCTTGAGCTCGGAGACCATCTTGGCGACGTCCATGGTCACGGTGCCGAGCTTGGGGTTCGGCATGAGGCCACGGGGACCAAGGATCTTACCGATGCGGCCAACCTTGGCCATCATGTTCGGCGTAGCGATAGCGGCGTCGAAGTTGATCTCGCCCTTCTGGATCTGGGCGACGAGCTCGTCGGAACCGATGATGTCGGCACCGGCAGCCTCGGCCTCACGGGCCTTCTCGCCCTCGGCGAAGACGGCAACACGAACGGTCTTGCCGGTGCCGTGGGGCAGGGAGATGGAACCACGGATGTTCTGGTCAGCCTTACGAGTATCGATGCCCAGACGGAAGTGGGCCTCGACGGTCTCGTCGAACTTGGCGGTGTCGAGCTCCTTGATGAGCTTGGCAGCCTGAAGGGGGGTGTAGAGCGTGGCGCGGTCGACCTTCTCGGCAGCGGCGTTATAGCTCTTACCATGCTTAGCCATGTGCATTACCTCCTGTGGTTAAACGGGCGTGAGCCCTCCCACATCGTATCGTGTGCCCTATTGCACACATTTAACGGGCGCCCCGGTCGGAGCACCCGTCGTTACCTAGAAAAACGCTACTCAGCGATGGTGACGCCCATGGAACGGGCGGTACCGGCGATGATCTTCTTGGCGGCGTCAATGTCGTTGGCATTGAGGTCCGGCATCTTGATCTCGGCGATCTTGGTGAGCTGCTCCTGAGAGAGCTGGCCAACCTTGTCGGCCTGGGGCTTAGCGGAACCAGACTTGAGGTTCAGCTCCTTCTTGATGAGGTGAGCCGCCGGCGGAGTTTTGGTGATGAAGGAGAAGGACTTATCCTCGTAGACAGAGATCTCAACGGGGATAATGTCGCCCTTCTTGTCCTGCGTCTCGGCGTTAAAGGCCTGGCAGAACTGCATGATGTTCACGCCAGCAGCGCCCAGGGCGGGGCCGACGGGAGGAGCGGGGTTAGCGGCACCAGCAGGAATCTGGAGCTTAATGACGTTGGCAACCTTCTTCTCAGCCATGGTCATTCCTTTCGAATCACGAGTGTGAAGTACTTGCTATATCGTAAGCACGCACGTGTTAGAAGCACTCCTGAGATGAGCAGTCACAGAAGAAGCACGCTCGCGCGAACGGACGAAAACTTAAGCGATGACAGCGACCTGGTTAAAGTCAAGCTCGACCGGCGTCTCGCGGCCAAAGATCATCAGCGTGACCTTGAGCTTGCCTGCCTCGGCGTTAACCTCGGAGACCTTGCCATCAAAGTCGGTAAGCGGGCCATCGGTGACGCGGACGGACGTACCAACCTCAATATCAACCGACGTACGCTTGGGCGAATCGCCCTTACCGGGACGACGAGTCATCTTATTGTACTCGTCGCGGGAAAGCGGAGCGGGCTTGCCGTTGCCGCCCAGGAAACCGGTGACGCCGGGCGTGTTGCGAACACACGTCCATGCATCGTCATCCATCTCCATGCGAACCAGGACATAACCCGGGAAAATCTTAGAATCCTTGGTCTCGCGCTTGCCACCCTCTTTGATTTCGGTGACGCGCTCCATAGGAATCTCAATATCAAAGATACGATCCTGCATGCCCATGGTCTCGATGCGATGCTCGAGATCGGACTTAACGCGGTTCTCGTATCCAGAGTAAGTGTGGACGACGTACCAACGCTTAGACATGGTTTAGCCCCTCAATCCAGAGAACAGAGCAAGAGCCTCGCCAAAGCCAGCATCGAGCAGAGCGATGACGACGCCGACGACGATCAGAGAAGCGCAAACGACGACCGAGTAGTTCACGAGCTCCTTCTTATCGGGCCACGTGACACGCTTCATCTCGGACTTCACCGAAGCAAAATACTTCTTGGTGCGGGCGAAGAAACCGGGCTTCTCGTTCTTCTTGGACTTCGCAGCCTTCTCGCTCTTCTTGGCAACGGCCTTCTTGGCCTCAACCTTGGAGTTGGCGGCAGCTTTGTTGGCAGGCGCCTGCTGCTGTGCCTTCTTCTTGTTCTTCTTGTTGGCCATTTGGGTTACCTCCGCGCAATGCGCTTATACATGAGTAAACCGTAAGCCCCCAAACGGGAGCTTACGGAATAATGACTGGCACGCCAGGAAGGACTCGAACCCTCAACACTCGGTTTTGGAGACCGATGCTCTACCAATTGAACTACTGGCGTATGTGACTAGAGACTAGCGAGTCTCTTTGTGCAGCGTGTGGTGACGGCACCAGGGGCAATACTTCTTGATCTCCATACGATCAGGCATGTTCGCCTTGTTCTTAGTGGTCGTATAGTTGCGGCGCTTGCACTCAGTGCACGCAAGAGTAACTAGAGTACGCATGTATCCTGAACCTTTCATATCCGCCCCGTACGGGCACGAGTTGGTACTTTATCAGCTCTACGTAAGTGCTGTCAATGAAAACCTCGCATCAATTGGTTCTCGGTAGATCCATTCATATTTGGAACACATCAATGGAGCCAACGAGATCTAATCGATCCCTCACGCTCAACTTAAGAGCGAGCTAAGCGTAATCATCAGGCAAAAAGACCCACGTAGAAAAGAACCCGGCACCCATATAAGTGCCGGGTTCTCTAAGTCAGCTGTATCAGAGAGCTAATTTACTCAATGATCGTGGAGACGATGCCCGAACCGACGGTGTGGCCACCCTCGCGGATAGCGAAGCGCAGGCCCTCCTCCATAGCGATCGGGTGAATGAGGTCGCCCTCGATGGTGATGTGGTCACCAGGCATAGCCATCTCGGTGCCCTCGGGGAGCTTGACCGTACCGGTAACGTCGGTGGTACGGAAGTAGAACTGAGGACGATAACCATCGAAGAACGGGGTGTGACGGCCGCCCTCCTCCTTGGTCAGAACGTAGATCTCACCGGTGAACTTGGTGTGCGGGGTAACCGAACCGGGCTTGCAGAGAACCTGGCCGCGCTCGATGTCCTCGCGCTTGATGCCGCGGAGCAGCAGACCGACGTTGTCGCCAGCCTCGCAGAAGTCCATGGACTTACGGAACATCTCGATACCGGTAACGACGGTGTTCTGGGTATCCTTGATGCCGACGATCTCGACGGGCTCGTTGAGCTTGAGCTCACCGCGCTCGACACGGCCGGTAGCAACGGTACCACGGCCGGAGATGGTCATAACGTCCTCAACGGCCATCAGGAACGGGAGGTCGTTGTCACGAGCAGGCGTCGGGATGTACTCGTCGACGGCAGACATGAGCTCGCGAATGGCGTCCATCCACTTGGCGTCGCCCTCGAGAGCGCCCAGAGCGGAACCACGGATGACGGGGATGTCGTCGCCGGGGAATTCGTACTCGGAAAGGAGCTCACGGGTCTCCATCTCGACGAGGTCGATGAGCTCGTCATCGTCGACCATGTCGCACTTGTTCAGGAAGACGACGATGTAGGGAACGCCGACCTGACGGGCGAGCAGGATGTGCTCGCGGGTCTGAGCCATGGGGCCGTCGGTAGCGGCGATGACCAGGATAGCGCCGTCCATCTGAGCAGCACCGGAGATCATGTTCTTGACGTAGTCAGCGTGGCCCGGGCAGTCAACGTGAGCGTAGTGACGGGCAGCAGTCTCGTACTCGACGTGGGAGACGGAGATCGTAATGCCGCGCTCGCGCTCCTCGGGAGCCTTGTCGATGTTCTCGAACGCAGTGAAGTCAGCCTTGCAGCCCTCGGTCTCGGAGAGAACCTTGGTGATGGCAGCGGTCAGCGTGGTCTTGCCGTGGTCGACGTGACCGATGGTGCCGATGTTAACATGCGGCTTAGTGCGCTCAAACTTCTCTTTGGCCATAAAGCCCTCCTCTAAACAGGTCGTCCCCGGACGGGACTATGCCTTTATACCATAGTGGCTTCTCAACATACTATTGAGAAGCCACCGTGTTACCTATGGTAGCGGTGACTGGATTCGAACCAGTGACGCCACGGGTATGAACCGTGTGCTCTAACCAACTGAGCTACACCGCCGGATGGAGCCTGCAACCAGACTTGAACTGGTGACCTCTTCGTTACCAACGAAGTGCTCTACCGACTGAGCTATACAGGCACTTGACGGGTGGGAGCTATAGGATTCGAACCTATGTAGGCAGAGCCAACGGGTTTACAGCCCGTCCCCATTAACCACTCGGGCAAACTCCCAATCGTTCAAGTATCCGCAGGTTCTTTGGTCTTTTGGGCCTCCGCCCCCGCGAACGAAAAAGATAATACGATGCAACCTTGGGGGCTGTCAACGAAAACCTCTAAATACACGGTACCGGGCGTATCTATATACCTTTGACCTGCGGTTTTGCTGAATTTAGATATGAAGGACGGCGGATTTGGCCGCGCTGGCGACATTTCCCGAGGGAACACTTTGGTGTGGTGGAGTACGCTTGCGGCATCGACTTTCGATAACGATCCTCGTGCGTCCGAATATCCTCGCTCAACCAGGATGATTGGGACCGGTCCGGCCTTTGTCTCGATCTGTAACATTTAGAGAACATTTTCTCCCCTATTTGTTACAGATCGAGATGTTTCCCTGGAGGTCTCCCATTTATCTAAATCTGTAACAGCAAGAACGGTTTTCCTTCCCTAGTTGTTACAGATTGAGATGTTTCGCAGAGACCCTAGCTTACGTCTCATTCTGTAACAGTTAGAACGGTTTTCCTTCCCTAGTTGTTACAGATTGAGACACTTCTCAGCTCGCCCCCAGATTGTCTAAATCTGTAACAGCTGGGAGCTGAACGCTCGTCCTCGTGTTACAGATCTAGATTGTCGACCAACCCCAATCAAGCCCTTAAGCCAGTACCTCAGATCCGTTGTAGAGTCTGCTGCCTTCAAACGAGCGCAGCAGGAGCTCGCGACGTTCATCGAGGTCCTTTAGCTCGCAGGGAAACACAAATAGCATCACGTTTTGATGGTACTTATAATCGGCATAGACATCCGGATCGCCCAAGCGCGTGGGCGTGGAAACGATATCCTCCGACATGTGCTCGCTTGAGCCCACATAAATTCCCAGATAGTCACTGTAGTTCTTATCGTGATCGCCTTTTTGATACTTTGCGATAAGGTAGCAGCCAGGCATATCAAAGCCGTTAAACGCGGCATCGGCAGCCTTTTTCTGCTGGCAGACAAACTTGTGCAGGGGCATCGCCGTGGACGCACTTTCGAAAATCGACTGCCTTGCGGCGTTGATCTTCTTGCGAGCCTCGGCGGCCTCTCTTGAGTCCTGCAACGCTTTCGCGGCGCCGCCCAGCGCGCCAACTGCCGCGCCAAAGCCGTCGGCCGCGACACCGAGCCCCTTGCCAATACCATCGGCAACGACACGTGCACCGTTAGCGGCACCATCCGCAGCATCCTTTACAGCGCCGCCGACAGCTTCGACATCGACGCCGAGCTGCTTTGCGCCATCAATGACGTCCGCGGCCGCAACCAGGACCTTCGCCGCAAGGCTCATCGCATCTTTTACTGTTTTCAGATCTACAGACATCCTAGAATTCCTTTCGATATCTCGCATAACCAAAACAGCTCATGACTCATAAATAGCGTCAGGCGGTTGCGCAGCCTCCCGCGGCTATGCGAAATGCATGCGGTACCCAAGTCAGCAGTTTAAATCGGGCTGCGTAATGAGTCCCAACGGGTTGCCTATTAATCGGCGAGCGCAACGAGCGTTTCGAGGAACGCCAATACTCGCACTCGCCCCCATTATTCGAAGCCAGATGATGTGTTCTACCGATAGCCCGTCACGGGCGTAGACGGTGCTCACGCCATTGTCGAGCGCCATCACGACAGGTGCCAGGTCATTCGGCTGATGCCTCAGCCGACGCAAGGCCGTGTAACACGGTATCAGCCACAGGTTGTTGCTCAACAAATACGCTGCTGGCTGTGGCATACTTTAATTTACTAATGTATCGAGAAAGAGAGTGTCATGGTCCCTTCGGGTAACGGCTGCAGCCAGATCATCATCATTGCTTTGGGCATTTGCCTTGGCCTGACTATGTTTGCGGTCTGTGGCTAAACGATTCAAATCCGCGCTTATTTCCAGCGCAAATCTTCTGCCGCTGCTTGCCGGCATCGTGTATCTCGTTAACAGATACATTGCGAGCTTCGACTTTTTCCTCCCCTACGACTTCGCCCATTATCAGCTCGGAGATCTGTGCGGAGGAATCATTTTTCCCGCCTACGTAAACGTCCTCTGCGAAACGGTGAGCGGGAAAACGCCGATATGCAACTTTGCAAGTAGCTTGGCATTATCGGTGGGATGCTCAATCTGCTGGGAAGTACTTGCGCCCATGGTGCTCGAGTTTAGTACCCCAGATCCGCTTGATGCCTGCATGTACGTTATCGGCGGCATCTTGTACCTGAAAGCTTTTAAACTGACGGCGGACAGTCGAATCTAGCTGCCCACAAGAAACGGGCCCTGTCCCACTAGGGAACAGAGCCCGAAACTCTCATGGAGCCAGTGACAGGAATCGAACCCGCAACCCACTGATTACAAATCAGTTGCGCTACCGTTGCGCCACACTGGCACACTTGGCGCTTTCGCGCGAAGCCAATTAAGAATAAAGGAATTGCGGACGGGGCGCAACAGGCCCTTTGATCGACCATATCTCAAAACTATTCGTCAGAACGAATAGTTTTATCTGTTCGCCAGAACCAAAAACTATTCGTTTTGGCGATGCCAAGCCGCAACCCATTGATTACAAACCAGTTGGTTGATCAATCGAGAAAGCAGCTCCCCATAGAAGGTTTACCTACCTCCCGCGCAGGGCCTTGAGCTTGGCCAGTGCCTCGGGGCTCAGGCGACTGCCCAGAGTCATCTTGATCTGCGGAGCCTCCTCTGCCTCGCGGACGTCGTTATCGATCTGTTTGATCTCGTCCACCAGCATACGGCTCGAGATACGCGTAACGCCCTTGCCCATGACGACGGCCTGGATTGTGCCGTCACTCGATACCACGGAGCACGCACGACCTTCCTCGCGCGCCTCAATGCAGAGCTTTTGTACCACGGTATCGGCCGATACACCCGTCGGCGAAAACTCGATGCGCACGCCGCGAGCCGGCAGGTTGGGACGCTCGCTAGAGATATTGCCTGCACCGTCAAACACAATTACGGCCTCGTAGCGGCCCTGGGCAAAGGCGGCAACGTCGTTGATAAGGGCGGTGCGCGCCATATCGTGAACGTCGCTGGAATACGGATCGTCGGAATGGTCGTACACGAGCTTTTCGTAGCGCGGCGTGCAGTGGATCACATTGTAGCCGTCGACCACCAACAGCTCGGGCTTATTGGAGTGCACCGTGGAGACTGGGTCGGCGATAGCCTGCGCAAACGCATTGCCGCCCACGCCGTAGGTCGCGGCCGAGACAATCGGCTTGGCCGAGCCTTCGCCAAAGCGCTTGGCCTTAGACTTGGCGCGGTTCTTCTTGGACATGCGCTACTCCTCCCCCATGAGCTCGCCGGCGTTGCGACGTAGCCACTCAAAGCACAGTGCCGTCGTTGCCTGGGCAACGTTGAGGCTCTCGGTCATGCCACGCTGAGGAAGCTTGGTCAAAAAGTCGCATTTCTCGAGTACCAGGCGCGAGATGCCGTCGCCCTCGGAGCCCATGACAAGCGCCACGCGGCCCTCGAAGGGAGCATCCCAGCAACTGCCCTCGGCGTGCTCGGAGGCACCGCCCACCCAAAAGCCAGCGGCCTTAAGATCGTCGAGCGCACGGGCAATGTTGGGGACCTGCGCGATAGGCAGATGCATGACGGCGCCGGCTGAGGTCTTGTAGCTGCCCACGGTCACGCCGGCAGCGCGCTTGTTGGCAATAATGACGCCCGCGGCGCCCACGACCTCAGCGGAGCGCACGATGGCGCCAAAGTTACCGTCGTCGGTCACGTGGTCGAGCACCACGACAAGTGCCGGACCCTCGCCTGCACGGTCGAGGATATCGGCGACATCCGCATAAGGAAAGTTGCCCACCTCGAGTGCAATGCCCTGGTGAGCGCCATGGCTCGACAGCGCATCGAGCTGCGCGCGCGGCACGTACTTAATGCGGACACCCGCGGCGTTGAGGTCATCGACCAGACGAGACAAGGCGGCATCGCGCTCCCCGCCCTCGGCAATAAGTGCGCACTTGATGGGAAAACCGGTGCGCAGGGCCTCGACGGCAGCGCGACGGCCTTCGATAAACTCGCCCTTGGGAGCCTGGACAGCGTCGCGGTTGCGATCGCGCTGCGGACGCGCAGCTTGGGTACGATCGCGCTGGCCCTTGGAAGCGGCAGCGCGGTCATTTCGGCGAATCGGACGCGAGCCAGAAGCGGCCTGCTTGCCGCCACGAGGCGCACGCTTGCGATTGTCGGCCATAGGACGGCCTCCTAAATACAACTATCAAACGAAACAAATAGACCGACCGCCCGAGGTGCGGCAGATTGCCTTGAAAGAAGAGGGCATAGACCTTGAGGTCATGCCCGACGATTGAAAGGCAAGGTGCCGTGGCTCGGGCGGTCGGGTGCTTGGGAAACCCGCGGGGGTTAGAGGGATTTGATACGGGTGCCGGCGGCGGTATCTTCAATCGTCAGGCCCAGGTCCTTGAGTTGATCGCGGATGGCGTCTGCCAAGTCCCAGTTCTTGGCGGCACGGGCCTCGGCGCGAGCCTCGAGAATCTTGGCAGCGGCCTCGTCCACGTCGTCACCAGTGTAGGCGACCAAGCCGGCGGCAACGCCCAAAAGGCCCAGCGGCAGCTCGACCTTGGGCTCGGGAAGCTCAACGCCAAACGTATCGAGCAGCTCGACCAGCGTATCGGCGGCAGCAAGAGCCGCGGCCTTGTCGGCAGCGTCGCCCGCCTGCTCCAGATACTGATTGCACTCGGTGACAAAACCAAAGACGGCGCCCATGGCACCGGCGGTGTTAAAGTCGTCGTCCATGCACTCCTTAAAGGTGGCACGGGTCTCGGCAGCCTTGGCGGCAAACGCCTCAGATGCTGCCTCATCGGCATCGGCCGTCGCATGGTTCGCGGCCCAGCGCAGGTTCTCGACCGTACCGGCGATACGCGTGAGCGAATTCTCGGCACCCTCCAGGCGCTCCCAGGAGAAGTCGAGCGGCGAGCGATAGCTCGTCTGCAGCATCAGCAGACGCAGGGCGGCAGCGGAGTGCTGCTCGAGCACCTCGGCCAGCGTAAAGAAGTTACCAAGCGACTTGGACATCTTCTCGCCGTCGACCAGCAGCATGCCCGTGTGCATCCAGGTGTTGGAGAAACCCTGGTGCCAGGCGCAGGCAGCCTGGGCGCACTCGTTCTCGTGATGCGGGAAGGCAAGGTCGGAACCACCGCCGTGAATGTCGATCGGGGTACCCAGGTAGCGGTGCACCATGGCGGCGCACTCGGTGTGCCAACCGGGACGGCCCTCGCCCCAGGGGCTCGGCCAGCTGGGCTCGCCGGGCTTGGCGGCCTTCCACAGCGCAAAGTCGAGCGGGTCGTTCTTGTCCTCGTTCTCCTCGATGCGCGCACCCACCATAAGGTCGTCGATGTTGCGGCCCGAGACCTGACCGTAGTTGGGATCGCTGCGCACGGAAAAGTACACGTCGCCGTTATCGGCGGCGTAAGCGTGGCCCTGCTCGATGAGCGCCTTGATCATGGCAATCATGGGGCCGATCTCCTTGGTGGCGCGGGGGCGCACATCGGGATCGAGCACGTTGGCAGCGCGCATGACGCCAATAAACTTATCCGAGAACTCCGTCGCGACCTCGGCGGCCGTACGGCCCTGCTCGTTAGCGCGCTTGATGATCTTGTCGTCGACATCGGTGAGGTTCTGGGCGAACGTGACCTCGTAGCCGCTCGCGATGAGCCAGCGTCGAATCACATCGAAGCTGATGAACGTGCGGGCGTTGCCGATGTGGATGTTGTCGTAAACCGTGGGGCCGCACACGTACATGCGGACCTTGCCGGGCTCGATGGGCTGGAACTCTTCCTTTTTATGGGTAGCGCTGTTGTAGATACGCATTCGTTACTCCTTAACGGTTTTCTGTAGCAGGCAGACGGCCCAGGCGCCAATTCCCTCGCCTTGACCTTCCCAACCGAGCTTTTCGGTCGTGGTGGCGGCGACGCCCACGTTTTCGACGTCAACGCCCAGGGCATGGGCCAAGTTGGCACGCATGGCATCGCGGTGCGGGGTGATCTTAGGCTGCTGGCAGGCAATGGTGCAGTCGGCATCGACAAACTCAAAGCCCAGCTCGCGCGCATAGTCCATTACGCGGGCAAGCAACACCATCGAGTCGGCACCCTCATAGGCGGGGTCGGTGTCGGGGAACAGCTTGCCAATGTCTCCCCCGCGGCAGGCGCCCAGAATAGCGTCGGCCAGCGCGTGCGCGAGCACATCGGCATCCGAGTGGCCCAGCAGGCCGCGCTCGTAGGGAATGTCGACCCCGCCGATGATACATCGACGCCCCTCCACCAAACGGTGAACGTCGTAGCCGTGGCCAATGCGCAGGTTACTGAACATGGGGAAGGTCCTCTCCCTCGGCCATGCGACCGAGCAAAATCGCGGTTACGGGACGCAAGTCCTCGGGCACCGTCACCTTAAGGTTGTCGCGCGGGCTCTGGACGCAGCGGACGCGCCCACCCATGCGCTCGACCAGTGACGAATCGTCCGTACCGATAAAGCCCTCGGCAATCGCCGCGGCATGGGCGCGTTTCATGGCGTCGACACTAAAGATCTGCGGCGTCTGTGCGGCCCAATAGAGTTCGCGTGGCGGCGTCTCGACGATGTTGTCCCCATCGACGATCTTGAGCGTGTCGATCGCGGGTTGGCCACACACGACACCGTCGAGCGAGCGGTCGCTCACGAGCACGTCGATAGCGTGATCGATGGCCTCGGTAGTAATGAGCGGACGAGCGCCGTCGTGAATGGCGACGTATTCAAAGCCTGCCGGCACCGCATGCACGCCGGCACGAGTGGAGTCCTGGCGGGTATCGCCGGCATCGGCGAAGCTGATGGGCGTGTTATACGAATACGGGCTGATGGCCAGGCGGCGCATCTCGGCACGACGCTCGGCAGGGCAAACCACGACGATATGGCCGACCTTATCGCTACGGTCAAACGCGCGGATGGACCAGCTCATAAGCGGACGGCCCGCTACATTGACGAGCTGCTTGCCACCGGGATTACCAAAGCGCTGGCCGCTGCCACCGGCAACGACCACAGCGCATACGGGCGCCATTATGCGTTCCCCTGTTTGGTGCCCTTCATGCGGTACAGGGAGTCCGCAAGAATGGCAGGGTTGTTAACGCCAAAGTCGCCCAGGCGCTCCGGATCCTTGCTGATGTCGTCCATGAGCTCCTGCAGCGAGCCATACTCGTCGACGATCTTCTCGGCCACGCCGTCGCGCACGACGGACACGCGCGAAAGCGTGCGCAGGCCCAGCGGCGTCATGACGGAGTCCTCGTCCAGGTCGTCGTAACCCAGAACCGCCGCCACATGCTGCGGGTCGGACAAGTCCTTGGGCGTCATGCGGCTAAGCTCGGCACGGATCTTCTCGGCGTTTGCCTCGGAGGAATCACTTGCGTAGTCGCGAATCATCAAGTCGTACTCGGTATCCATGCTGGAGCCGGCGAGCTGCTCGAGCTGCATCTGCACGAGCTTGCCCTGGTTGCCCAGCTTGACAATGCAATCCTTAAGCTCGGTCTTTGCCTGCTGCATGATCTCGAAACTCGAGAAAATGCCGGTGATGTCGGCGAGCGTGACGTAGTCGTCCAGCTCGAGGGCCGTCAGACGCAGCAGGGAGCGGTCGAGCGACTGACGGGTGGTCTGAAGCGTAGCGACGAGCTGGTTGACCGAGCTCATGATGGTGGTGACGGGCTGAATCTCATAGCTCTTGCCGTGCACATACACGTTGACGACGGCACGACGGGCCGAGACCGAGATCACGATGGCGTCGGTGAGCACCGACATGCGAGCGGCAGTACGGTGACGCATGCCCGTCTCGCTCGTGGCGAGCGAGGGGTCGGGATTGAGGTGGAAATTGGCGCGCAGGATCTGGGTAAGGTCGCCGTCGATGACGATGGCGCCGTCCATCTTGGAAAGCTCGAACAGGCGGTTCGAGGTAAACGAAATGTTGAGCGGGAAGCCGTCGTTACCGGCAGCGAGCACGTTTTCGGTGTCGCCGACGCAGATAAGGGCGCCCAGGTGACCGGCGATGATCATGTCAAGGGCGGTGCGGATCGGCTGACCAGGTGCCGTCAGGCGGATGGCCTGTTCCATACGCTTTTGCAGCTCGTTCTTATCCAAGGCATCGCTCCCATCGTATACGCTCCATAAACGTCAATAAGTTTCTCACGGTTTGCCCCTGTGACGCCCGCAAATTCCGATGCTTACAGAATGAGCGAACACCGCTTAGGTAGCTCATTTGAACTGCCTCCCATTTCTTGGACATGAGAAATGGGAGGCTTTTTATGCGTGTCGACTTGAGGGTGAAGCACGACATCGAGGCCAGGAAGGCGGCGATCGGGCTCTTC